>CAURES010000103.1:0-2773 GCA_963523725.1 uncultured Streptococcus sp. | reverse complement strand
GCCAAAAGTAAGACTGCCCTGCAGTTCTTGGCAGAAATCAAGCAAACACGCAAGGCAAGTATTACCCAAACAGAAAGAGAACTCTTGCAACAGATGGCTGGTTTGGGCTTGCTGGACGAAGTCATCAATATTATTCTCTTGTTGACTTTTAATAAGGTAGATTCGGCAAATATCAATGAGAAATATGCCATGAAGGTAGCCAATGACTATGCCTATCAAAAAATTCATTCGGCAGAAGAGGCAGTCTTGCGCATCCGTGAACGTGGGCAAAAGAGTCAGGCTCAAAAAGGCAGTAAACCGAGTCCTACCAAGTCCAATGTACCCAAGTGGAGCAATCCAGATTATAAGAATGAAACCAGTGAGGAAACTCGTCTGGAATTAGAGCGTAAGAAACAAGAACTATTAGCTCGATTAGAAAAAGGAGGAGATTAGATGGAAAGTGTCGGAGACGTACTCAAACGTCAACCTAGCCGTTTTCATTATCAAGATTTGGTCCAGAAAATCATGAAGGATCCTGATGTTGCGGCCTTTATCCAGCAAGAATCCCTCAGCCCAGAGGAATTGAATCGCAGTATCTCCAAGTTTAATCAGTACATCACCGAGCGTGACAAATTTCTCCGTGGTGATACGGATTATATTGCTAAAGGCTACAAGCCGATTTTGGTTATGAATCATGGCTATGCGGATGTTTCTTACGAAGAAACTCCTGAACTAATTGCAGCGGAAAAAGAAGCGGCTATTAAGAACCGTCTCAAGTTAATCAATCTGCCAGCTAGTCTCAGGAAAGCTAGTTTGGCTCAAGTTGATTTGGATGATTTGGGGCGCTTGCCAGTTTTTGAAAAGCTATTAGCCTTCGTGGAGCAATATCCAGCTATTCGAAAAGGTCTTTACTTATATGGAGACTTTGGTGTGGGTAAAAGTTTCATGGTGGCTGCCTTGGCTCATGATTTATCAGAAAAACGTGGTGTTTCATCCACTCTCCTCCACTATCCTAGCTTTGTCATCGATGTCAAAAATGCTATCGGTGATGGCAATGTTAAGACCTTGGTGGATGAGATTAAGCTTTCTGAAGTCCTGATTTTAGATGATATTGGTGCCGAGCAATCAACAGCTTGGGTGCGGGATGAAATCCTACAAGTCATTCTCCAATATCGGATGCAGGAAAATTTACCGACCTTTTTCACCTCCAACTTCAACTTTGAAGAATTGGAGCAGCATTTCGCTAAAGGGAAACATGGAAATGACGAAACCTGGGAAGCCAGACGCGTCATGGAACGCATCCGTTATTTGGCTGAGGAGACTCGTTTAGAAGGAGTAAACCGTCGATGACAGAAACAATCAAATTAATGAAGGCTCATACTTCAGTGCGCAGGTTTAAAGAGCAAGCCCTTCCTCAGGAAGACTTGACTGAAATCCTGACAGCAGCCCAAATGGCCTCGTCTTGGAAGAATTTCCAATCCTACTCTGTGATTGTGGTACGAAGTCAAGAAAAGAAAGATGCCTTGTATGAATTGGTACCTCAAGAAGCCATTCGCCAGTCAGCTGTTTTTCTTCTCTTTGTCGGGGATTTGAACCGAGCAGAAAAGGGAGCCCAGCTTCATACTGATTCATTCCAACCTCAAGGTGTAGAAGGTATCTTGATTAGTTCAGTCGATGCGGCTCTTGCTGGTCAAAACGCCCTGCTGGCAGCTGAAAGCTTGGGATATGGTGGTGTCATTATTGGCTTGGTGCGTTACAAGTCAGAAGAAGTGGTAGAGCTTTTTAACCTGCCTGACTACACCTATCCTGTCTTTGGGATGGCGCTAGGTGTGCCAAATGAAGAACATGAAGTCAAACCTCGCTTACCATTGAATCAAGTGGTGTTTGAGGAAGAATACCAAGAACAGTCAACTGAGGCAATCGAAGCTTATGACCGTGTACAGGCGGACTATGCTGGGGCGCGTGCGACTACAAGCTGGAGTCAGCGCCTAGCAGAACAGTTTGGTCAAGCTGAACCAAGCTCAACTAGAAAAAATCTTGAACAGAAGAAGTTATTGTAGAAAGTGAGAAATTATGGCCCTACCAACTATTGCCATTGTAGGACGTCCCAATGTTGGGAAATCAACCCTATTTAATCGGATCGCTGGTGAGCGAATCTCCATTGTAGAAGATGTCGAAGGAGTGACACGTGACCGTATCTATGCGACGGGTGAGTGGCTCAATCGCTCTTTTAGCATGATTGATACAGGGGGAATCGACGACGTCGATGCTCCTTTCATGGAACAAATCAAGCACCAGGCAGAAATTGCCATGGAAGAAGCCGATGTTATCGTCTTTGTCGTGTCTGGTAAGGAGGGAATTACCGATGCAGACGAGTACGTAGCCCGTAAGCTTTATAAGACCCACAAACCAGTTATCCTCGCAGTTAACAAGGTGGACAACCCTGAGATGCGAAATGATATCTATGATTTCTATGCTCTTGGTTTGGGTGAACCATTGCCTATCTCATCTGTACATGGTATCGGTACAGGGGATGTGCTAGATGCCATCGTAGAAAATCTTCCAAATGAATATGAGGAAGAAAATCCAGATGTCATTAAGTTTAGTTTGATTGGTCGTCCAAACGTTGGAAAGTCAAGTTTGATCAATGCTATCTTGGGAGAAGACCGTGTCATTGCTAGTCCCGTTGCTGGAACAACTCGTGACGCCATTGATACCCACTTTACAGATACAGATGGCCAAGAGTTTACCATGATTGATACAGCTGGTATGCGTAAGTCTGGTAAGGTTTATG
>CAURES010000102.1:0-2882 GCA_963523725.1 uncultured Streptococcus sp. | reverse complement strand
ATCAGTCTAGACTTGCTTGTTATGAACTAGGGATTTGATAAGAATATCAAGATAAGAAAAAACAGCCGAGGATAATCTTTTCGGCTGTTTTTGATGGGGGAAACTAAAGTGTAATGCTGTTGCTTTTAGAGATTTTCATAAACAAGAGCAAGGAACCTACTGTTAGAACAGTCAGGATAGTTGACAAGGCTGCGGCTACACCGTAATTTCCTCTGAGAACCTCTGTATAAATGGCTACAGTCATTGTTCTTGTTTTGACATTGTAGAGGAGGATAGAAGTAGAGAGTTCTGAAATCATTGTGACCCAAGATAGGATAGCTCCAGAAATAATACCAGATAGCATCATTGGAGTTGTAATCTTGGCAAAGGTATTGAGGCGGCTACTTCCTAAGCTTTCCGCGGCTTCTTCAATACTTGGGGCTATTTGTTGTAAGCTAGCAACAGATGAGCGAATGGTATAAGGCAATCTTCTGACAGATAGGGACATGATCAAGATGAAAGCAGTTCCTGTAATCATAAGAAATCCACTTCCAAATAGACCGGTATTGAAGGAAGAAATGAAGGCAATCCCTAGAACGGTTCCTGGTACAATATAAGGTACCATACTGAGGCTGTCAATTAAGTTTGTAAACAAATTCCGTTTTCTAACGGCTAGGTAGGAGATAAATGTTGCAAATAGGACAACTAGAACTAAGGCAATCAAAGGGATACGAATGGTATTGAAAATAGCAGATCCCATACGATTGAAAGCTACCTTGTAACTGTTTAGAGAATAGCCTTTGACAAATACCATACCTGATGTTTTTAGGAAAGAAGTATAAATCAAGTAGACTTGAGGTAGAACAGAGAACAAGATAATTCCGTAGACTGTTGCATAAATGGCAGCCATTTTTCCTTTTGTAGTTTTTTTAGGTTCAATTGGGTGGAGCGAATTCATACTGAAACTGTAGCGGTTTGAGATGTATTTTTGGATAAGGAAAATCGCCAAGGCAATGATAATCGCCATAATTGCTAAAGCAGATGCAAAAGCAGAATTTCCTCCAACCTCGCTAATAAATTGGGTATAAATCAGGACAGGGAAAGTCCGGTATCCTTCACCAATCAACATAGGCGTTCCAAAGTCTGAGAATGCTCTCATAAATACAAGCAGGGCAGCAGCTAGTAAGGTTGGAACTAGGAGAGGTAAAACAACCGTTACGATACGCTTAAATCCGAAGGACCCCATGCTTTCAGCTGCTTCAAGTAGAGAATTGTCAATACTTTTCATTGTCCCAGCAACGTATAGAAATACCAATGGGAATAGTTGCAGTGTAAAGACAAGTACAATTCCTTTGAATCCATAAATATCGATAGCTGGAAGATGAAGGGTATTTGTCAGGAATTTAGTGATGACCCCATTTCGTCCCAGCAAGAGAATCCAGGAGTAGGCTCCCACGAAAGGAGCTGACATGGAAGCAATGATAATCAATATTTGTAGAAATTTCTTTCCCTTGAAGTCATACATAGAGAAGAGATAAGCTAATAAGGTTCCTACGACTAAGGAAGTGACAGTAGCGGTAATGGAAACCTTGAAACTGTTGACTAGTGTCTCAGAATAGTAGGCTTTACTAAAGAAAGTGACAAAATTAGCTAGTGAAAATTGGCCCTCATGTATGAGTGCTTGCTTGAGCACGGTAACGATAGGATAAACCAGAAAGACAAGATAGGTAAGAAAGATGAAGAAAGAGGAGGCTGTCCAAATATTTAGTTTTTTACGTTCCATGGTTGACTCCTTTTATCAGGTTTTGGGAACCATCTGCAGAAAAGACGTTTAATTTTTGAGTATTGATTCGTAGACGAATACGATCGCCTTTTTGTAGATCTTCTTCAAAAGTTGATTCTTCGCTAACTTGAATTTTTGAGGCAAACCCTGTCTCGATGAAGTATTCAGTATTCAGTCCAAGATAGACGCTATCGCTAATAGTTCCTTGAATATCTCCAGATTCATCTTTGATAAACTCTTCAGGACGAATACTTACATGAATAGCTTGTGCTTCAGCCTGATCAAGAGCTGGCATTCGAAGAGCATAGCCATCTGAAAAGACGATATAAGCGCCGTCGCTCCGTTTTTCAAGAGTGGCAGGGATAATATTTGTGCGTCCGATAAAGGTTGCTACAAACTCATTAGCTGGTTTATGATAGAGTTCTTTTGGCCGACCGATTTGTTGGATCACCCCATCTTTCATAACAGCAATTTGGTCTGAAATCGCCATGGCTTCTTCTTGGTCGTGGGTCACATAGACGGTTGTAATTCCCACTTCGTGTTGGATTTCTCGAATGGCTTGACGCATATCCAAGCGAAGTTTGGCATCTAGGTTACTGAGCGGCTCGTCCATGAGGAGAACACTTGGATTAACAGCTAAGGCACGTGCCAAGGCGACACGTTGTTGTTGTCCACCACTAAGTTTATCGGGCTTTCGATCCGCATATTGAGCAATTTGCATGAGTTCAAGATACTTGTTGGTCTGTTGAATCAATTCTTCTTTTGGAACCTTCTTTTGCTTGAGACCAAAAGCAACATTATCTCGAACAGTCAAATGTGGGAAAATAGCGTAGTTTTGGAAAACCATTCCGATATTGCGTTTGCTGGGTTCCATATTATTGATTTTTGTATCATCGAAGTAAAATTCTCCGCCTTCGATACTGTTGAAACCTGCAATCATACGAAGAAGGGTCGTTTTCCCACATCCTGAAGGTCCAAGAAGGGTAAAGAGACTTCCTTTTGGAATTGTAATGTTCAAATTCTCAATAACAGGGACATCGTGGTAGATTTTTTTGGCGTTAATAATTTTGATCTCACTCATAGTGAACCTCTTTTACTGTTTAGATTGGATATCTGTAAA
>CAURES010000101.1:0-2895 GCA_963523725.1 uncultured Streptococcus sp. | reverse complement strand
AAGATATGCAGGAGTTGGCTCCCCACTTTATCAGTGTAACTGCCAGCAATAATAAGTTTAATATTAAGGAAACAACGGTTCGTTTGGCTGACTTTATCCAAAATGACTTGGCGATTCCGACTATTGCCCACTTGCCAGCTATTTATCTGACCAAGAACAAGGTCGCTGAAACTATTGCTGACTTGGACAAGGTTGGGGTACAGAAAATCTTGGCTCTTCGTGGGGATATTATTCCTGATGTGGAACCACAAAAGGATTTCCGCTATGCAACGGACTTAATTGAGTTCATCAAGGAACAAGCCCCTCACTTTGATATTGTTGGTGCTTGTTATCCAGAAGGGCATCCAGATTCACCAAATCAGATTTCAGATATTCAAAATCTTAAGAAGAAAGTGGATGCAGGCTGTTCGAGCCTTGTAACTCAGCTTTTCTTTGACAATGAGCGCTTCTATGATTTCCAAGACAAGTGTATCTTGGCTGGGATTGATGTTCCTATTCATGCAGGAATTATGCCAATTCTGAATCGAAATCAGGCTCTTCGTCTCTTGAAGACTTGTGAGAATATCCATCTTCCACGCAAATTTAAAGCCATCTTAGACAAGTATGAGCATGACCCTGAGTCGCTCAGAGCAGCAGGACTTGCCTATGCAGTGGACCAAATCGTGGACTTGGTAACTCAGGATGTTGCCGGTGTGCATCTCTACACTATGAACAATGCTGAAACAGCAAAATACATCCACCAAGCGACCCATGCCTTGTTTAATCATCAGTCTCTAGGATAATAAAAAGCAAACCATTCTTCTCAGGTGAGGGGAATGGTTCCTTTTTAATGGTAAAGACCGCACTTTTTAAGAAAAATATGATAAAATAGACTCTGTACGTACTTGATACTAAGATGAGGGTATTTAGGTTGTAGAAGTTTGTTTAAAGTTGATTATTTTTTAAACAAAATCTGATAATGTGTGTCTCAAAAAACACGAACGGAGTGAGTACTTAAAAGATATTTCACGCTATCTTGGTATCCTAGATGATGACAATATTATTATCTAAAGACGGGATTTTTGAGAATAAAATAGTTCGGGAAACTATTTTAGCCTGAGCATAGAAATGAAAAGGCGAAGTAATTAAAAATTACCATTGAAATTCCATTGGATTTCTAAAATCATCCACTGGATAATTTTACCTCCCGTCCGCACTATTTCAGGGAAATATCAAAAAGATACTTAATTGAATTTTGGTCTCATTTCTTAGGAAAAAAGATAAGCTTCCTAGCACTCATCGAGTGCGGCGTCACCTTCCTATTTTTCTACAGAAATGTTCGGCAAGCCGAACCGTCCAAAATATCTTGTGTAATTGAACCCGGCCGAAAAGCTGTGTAAAAAAGATAAACTGTCTTGTCTTCATCGAAGACTTCGTCAGTTTCCTATTTTTACTTTGCTTTTGACGCCCTTAGTATCTTGATTTTTGTAGGCAAGGCGTATAATTTCATCAATCCAAAGGGGATTAAAATGACAAAACAAGTGTTTCAAACGACTTTTGCGGGTCGTGAGTTGATCGTAGAGACTGGTCAGGTTGCTAAGCAAGCAAATGGCTCTGTTGTCGTGCGTTACGGTGAGTCAACTGTCTTGACTGCTGCCGTTATGTCTAAGAAAATGGCAACTGGGGATTTCTTCCCTCTTCAAGTCAACTACGAAGAAAAAATGTATGCGGCTGGGAAGTTTCCTGGTGGCTTTATGAAACGTGAAGGACGTCCTTCAACGGATGCGACTTTGACAGCGCGTTTGATTGACCGTCCAATCCGTCCTATGTTTGCGGAAGGTTTCCGTAATGAAGTACAAGTCATCAACACAGTTCTTTCTTATGATGAAAATGCCTCAGCACCAATGGCAGCTATGTTTGGTTCATCCTTGGCGCTTTCTATTTCAGATATTCCATTTGACGGCCCAATCGCTGGGGTGCAAGTGGGCTATGTAGATGGTCAAATCATCATCAACCCAAGTCAAGAACAAGCAGAGTGTTCGCTTCTTGAATTGACAGTAGCTGGTACCAAGCACGCCATCAACATGGTAGAGTCTGGAGCTAAAGAATTGTCAGAAGAAATCATGTTGGAAGCCCTTCTTAAAGGTCACGAAGCTGTTAAAGAATTGATTGCCTTCCAAGAAGAAATCGTTGCGGCAGTGGGTAAAGAAAAAGCAGAAGTAGAATTGCTTCATGTGGATGCTGAACTACAGGCTGAAATCATCGCAGCCTATAACAGTGACCTCCAAAAAGCTGTTCAAGTAGAAGAAAAATTGGCTCGTGAAGCTGCAACTCAAGCAGTTAAGGACCAAGTAACTGCTGTTTACGAAGAAAAATATGCAGACCACGAAGAATTTGACCGTATCATGCGTGATGTGGCTGAAATCTTGGAACAAATGGAACACGCTGAAGTGCGCCGTTTGATCACAGAAGACAAGGTACGTCCTGATGGTCGTAAGGTCGATGAAATCCGTCCTTTGGATGCGGTTGTTGACTTCCTTCCTCGTGTTCATGGATCAGGTCTCTTTACTCGTGGGCAAACTCAGGCTCTTTCAGTCTTGACCTTGGCTCCGATGGGTGAAACTCAAATCATTGATGGTTTGGACCCAGAGTACAAGAAACGCTTTATGCACCACTATAACTTCCCACAATATTCTGTAGGGGAAACCGGTCGTTACGGTGCGCCAGGTCGTCGTGAAATTGGTCACGGTGCTCTGGGTGAGCGTGCCCTTGCTCAAGTCTTGCCAAGTTTGGAAGAATTTCCATATGCTATCCGTTTGGTAGCAGAAGTCTTGGAATCAAATGGTTCTTCTTCTCAAGCCTCTATCTGTGCGGGAACTCTTGCCCTTATGGCTGGTGGTGTGCCAATCAAGGCGC
>CAURES010000100.1:0-2921 GCA_963523725.1 uncultured Streptococcus sp. | reverse complement strand
TTTTCTAAAATAGCAAGTATATTTTGTAATTTTCAGAAAATTTCTTCAATAAAAAGAATCTAAGGTATCTGTCGTAATGAATCCTATATAGAGATTCATAAAGAACTCAAATTATTCTCCTATCTCGTTTAGTGCAATCTATTCAATAACTGAACTTATTTTTGACATACATAGAGCCCGTACATTAATATTAGTAACCTGTTTCGACAGAGATATGACAAAATGAACTAAAGATAGTACACAATGTGGTGCAGTCATCTTATGCCATATTCAATAGATTTACGTAAAAAAAGTTCTTGCCTATTGTAAGCGAACAGGTAGTATAACAGAATTCCAAATCTCACGTAATATCATTATCTAAAAGAGAAAATAGGTGATCTAAACCATCAAGTAAAAGGAACAAAACCAAGAAAAGTTGATAGAGATAGACTTAAAAACTATCTTACTGACAATCCAGATGCTTATTTTACTGAAATAGCTTCTGAATTTGGCTGTCATCCAATTATAGCGTATTGAATCTAGAGTAGTACATTACGGTTGCTGAAACATTTCTAGAAAAAATTGACTTTCTCAATCACTTTGTTCACATCTTATTTCAATCTACTATACTATCCACTATGCTCTCAAAGCTATGGGCTACACTAGAAAAAAAAGAATCATACCTACTATGAACAAGCCCCAGAAAAAGTAGCTTTATTTCTTATCCCTCCCCACTCACCTGAGTACAATCTTATTGAGAAAACCTGGGCTCATATCAAAAAGCACCTCAAAAGAGTTTGGGACAAAAGTCTAACCTTAAATATAAAAAGCGAACAAAACGAGTTATCTGACATTCAGAATTCTATCTTGTTCGCTTTTTTTCCTAATCTATCGATTTTAAAAATTTATAATAAAGAATTCCTAAAATCAAAATCTTTTTGTCCCAGTCTCTTTACGAGGCTGTTTGGTCCTATTCTTGTTTCAATCTGCTGTGTTTCTCATAAAAAACAAAAGGATTAAGAAAGTCATTTTCCTTAACCCTATAGTCCCTTAAGCTTGACGTTGTCCGAAATCTGCAATCATCTGCTCCATTTCTTGTCGACTCGGAGTTGTCAGCATATAAAGGTAATCTCCTTGAAGTTCTGCGAAGGCCGCTGGCATGATTTTTTTAACCTTGAACTGCTGGCTGTATTTGGCAAGCAAGTCCTCCTCAGAATAGACATAGTGAGCATTTGCACGGCGAGAAGTAGCCAAACAATACTGCGGTTCAAACTCTGACACTGGGAACTCTTCTCCTGCGACAATGGCTGCATATCCACGATAGAGGTCCAAGGAATGAGCAAAGTTATAAACATCAATGGTAAAACCACCTGCAGGACGGTTATTGTACTCGATGGCAATGTAGTCGTCCCCTTCACGGAAGAACTCAATATGGAAAAAACGCTCTTTCATGCCAAATTCCTTGACAATTGCCTCACCATATTTACGTAATTTAGGATCCATATCCTTGAGAACGTAATAAGAATTGTCCATCTTGTAAATCATGAGATCAAGCGGTGTATGGGCGTAATCAAAAGTTGTTGAAAAGACAATCTTTCCATCCTTGTCCACTAGACCATCAAAGGTGCAAATTTCGCTAGAGGTGACAAATTTCTCAAAGAAATAAACAGTTGAATGATCCCACTCAGCCTTGAAGTGATTGATATCGTCCTCTGTCTCAAGCTTAAAGGTCGCGGCTGCTCCCACTCCATTGTCAGGTTTGGCAATCATTGGAAGACCGATTTCGTTTACTGCTTGATCAACATCTGCTTCCGTCTTGATAACAGCTCCAGGGACCACAGGGACACCTGCTTTTTTGAAAAGCTTCTTCATTTCAGACTTAAATTTCGTCTTTTTGAGATCCTCTGGTTTGGCACCAAAAACATTGAATTGCTCACGAAGACTTGCGTCCAGCTCAAGCCAGTATTCATTATGAGACTCAATGCGATCAATTGGGCCATGTTTATAAAATAGAAAAGCAACTGCACGTTTGACTTCATCTACATTTTCAAGATTATCAACACGGAAATACTCGGTCAGGCTATTGCGTAAAGGTTCATCCAATTGCTCGTAAGGTTCTTGGCCAATCCCCAAGACTGTGATGCCTTTATTAGCTAGTTCAATTGTAAACTGTTGAAAGTTTTGTGGATAGTAGGGAGAAATAACAAGGTAATTCATAGGTAACTCCTTTTATAAATAGAGATTTCCAAGGAAATAAGGCATTTGTTTGCGCCACCATTCCCAGTCGTGGGCGACATCGTGTCCCCATTCAGCAAACCAGGCTGGAATTTGTTTCTGGTCAAAGGCTTCTTTGAGCTTGTAGAAAGATGGCAAGCCATCTTGTTCCCAGGCTCCAAGACCCGTACACAGCACAATCTCTGCCTGACGGTAACGGTCAATAAACCAGCCGTCGTTCTGGTTCCAGATATAATCTACTGGCGAGTTTTGGTAAATAGCATCGTCATTGTAGTAATCGCCGACAAAGAAACGTGCGTCGTAAACACCACTGAGAGCGATCACTTTGGTAAAGACATCTGGATGCTGGAGGAAGAAATTGAGTGCATGATAGGCTCCCATAGAGCAACCTGTCGTCATCATTCCATCAAACCAACCTGTCTTGTGCTTTATAAAAGGAATGGCCTCCTCAATCACATAGCGCTCGTAGGCACGATGCATCTCTGCTTGATCGTGCCCATTTTTCCAAGTGGCCAACCAGCTCTCACTATCTACACTGGATAGGGTTAAGAACTGAACACGGCCTTCCTCAATAAAGGAAGCACAGGCGTCAATCATGCCAAAATCATAGTATTCATTGTGACTACCACCTGATGAAGCAAAGACCACAACCGGAATCCCAGCATGACCATAACGGTTAAGGTACATTTCACGGTTAAGATTGCCAC
>CAURES010000099.1:0-3044 GCA_963523725.1 uncultured Streptococcus sp. | reverse complement strand
TCGTTGATTATGTGGAAGACAAGTATTGGCTAGTAGGTATAGTGGTTACTATTCTAGCTTTACTTCTATTTTACATTTCAGTGCGTTTCATGTTTGCCCTCCCTCAGCTTTTATTTGAAAAGAAAACAGTCAAAGAAGCTGTCAGATACAGTCTAGAGAAGACCAGAAAGCACTCCTGGTTTTATACTTGGAACTTGCTGTGGATTGTCGTCAAAACCTATCTATTTTTCATTCTCCTCCTCATTCCAATCTTAGTAAGTCAGACGCTGATGGACGGTTTGACCCATAAGGAATCTCTTGTACTGGGAATTATCAACTTTGTCTTGATTAAGAATTTCCACTATATGGCCTTGACTTACTTTCTCATTAAGTTTGTTTCCTTCCTAACAGGAGAAGAACTAGAAATCACACCAAGGAGAAAGAAAGACCACTGGATGAGATGGGGAGTGATGGGCTGTGCTTGTATTTTTTTCGCTCTTGAGGGTTATGTTTATTTGGAAGCTCCAGTCGCCAATAAACCTTTAATTATATCTCACAGGGGAGTATCCAATAAGAATGGTGTGCAAAATACAGTCCAATCTTTAGAAAAGACGGCTCAACTAAGTCCAGATTTCGTTGAGACAGATGTTCAGGAAACAAAAGATGGCCAGTTTGTCATGATGCATGATGCCAATATCAAGAATCTGACAGGAGTTAATGCCAATCCTCAGGATCTAACTTTGGAGGAATTAACCAAACTCAATATTTCAGAAAATGGCTATCATAGCAAGGTGTCTAGTTTTGATGACTATCTCAATAAAGCCAATGAATTACATCAAAAACTTCTTATTGAGATTAAAACCAGTCGAAAAGATAGCTCAGATATGATGAAACGCTTTATGGAAAAATATGGATCGGTTCTTAAGCAGAATGGTCACCAAATGCAATCCTTAGACTACCATGTGATTGACCAGGTTTTAGCCTACGATTCTCAAATTCCAGTCTATTTCATCCTGCCTTATAATAGTATTTTTCCAAGAACCAAGGCTACAGGTTATACTATGGAGTATTCTACTTTGGATGAAAATTTTGTAAATAAGCTTTGGAATACCGATCAGAAATTGTACGTTTGGACCATCAATAGTTCAGAGTCCTTTGATAAATCTGTTCAATTGGGAGCTGATGGCATGATAACGGATGACTTGGAAATGATTCAAGATCAAGTTACCATTGCCCAAGAAGACCCAGAGTATACTGAATTGCTTTTCAAACAGGCCATGGAATTCTTTAATTTTTAATAAGTAAAAAGAGGTTGAGCCAAAACCACCTCTAAAATAGCAAAAAAACGAGCATTGTATCAGTTGGAGATGCTCGTTTTCATTTGGAAGCTAGTTTTTGCCCAGCCTCATTCTTCTGGCTATTGATTAGTTTTATTTTCTGAAGTTGGAGTATTGGACTGTTTTTCATTTTCAGTAGTAGTTTTACTTGGAGCAGGAGTAGTAGAGTTCTGAGTTGCTGTTTTCTGCTCTTCTTTTTTCTCCTCCTTGATGCTGGATTTTGGCGTTTCCTCTTTTTGTGTTTTTTCTTGAGAAGTGTTATTTTCCTTATTGGGACTAGTATTTTCCTGAGGGGATTCCTTTTGAATTTCTTTGACAATGGTTGTGGTCTGGCTTGTCGTAGGTTCTTTTTTAGTATTTTTATTATTATCCAAGGCGTTCATGATCGTGATACTCGCGGTAATCAAGCCAAGGATACTACCGATAGTCGCAACAGTTTTTTGAAAGACCGTGAAGCCTTTTTTGATGTGTTCTGTTTTTGGTTTTGAAGTTCTACGATAATTAGACATGCATTCTCTCCTTTGATTAAAACTTATTATACCGCATTTCTTTAAAAAAATCTTAAAAAAAGAGGAATTGCCCTTTCTTGTCGCAGGCTCCGTTTCATGATACAATAGAAGGAGTGATTTTAGAAAGCGTGAGAAAACATGATTTACTTTGATAATTCGGCGACGACCAAGCCCTATCCTGAAGCCCTTGAAACTTATATGCAGGTCGCTTCAAAAATTTTAGGAAATCCATCTAGTCTCCATCGTTTGGGAGACCAGGCAACACGAATCTTAGATGCTTCTCGCCAACAGATTGCAAATTTAATAGGTAAGAAAAGCGATGAAATCTTCTTTACTTCTGGTGGGACAGAAGGAGATAACTGGGTCATCAAGGGTGTGGCCTTTGAAAAGGCTCAGTTTGGAAAGCACATCATTGTATCAGCCATTGAACATCCGGCAGTCAAAGAGTCAGCTCACTGGATGAAATCTCAAGGATTTGAAGTGGATTTTGCTCCAGTTGATAACAAAGGATTTGTGGATGTTGAGGCGCTAGCAGGTTTGATAAGACATGATACAATCCTAATTTCCATCATGGCTGTGAACAATGAAATTGGCTCGATTCAACCTATTCAAGCTATTTCAGAACTGTTAGCAGACAAGCCGACTATTTCCTTCCACGTTGATGCGGTTCAGGCGCTTGCCAAGATTCCGACTGAAAAGTATCTGACAGAACGAGTGGATTTCGCGACTTTCTCTGGTCACAAGTTCCACGGAGTTCGTGGTGTTGGTTTTGTCTATATCAAGTCTGGCAAGAAGATTACGCCTCTTTTAACAGGTGGTGGTCAGGAGCGAGATTATCGTTCGACAACTGAAAATGTTGCAGGGATTGCAGCGACAGCCAAGGCTCTCCGTTTATCTATGGAAAAGCTAGATATCTTTACTAGCAAGACTGGGCAGATGAAGGTAGTGATTCGCCAAGCACTTTTAGACTATCCGGATATATTTGTCTTTTCAGATGAGGAAGACTTCGCACCTCATATTCTGACTTTTGGAATCAAGGGTGTTCGTGGTGAAGTCATTGTTCACGCCTTTGAAGACTATGATATTTTTATTTCTACGACCTCTGCTTGTTCGTCCAAGGCTGGGAAACCTGCAGGCACCTTGATTGCAATGGGAGTGGATAAAGATAAGGCCCAGTCAGCTGTGCGTCTTAGTCTAGACCTTGAAAATGATATGAGTC
>CAURES010000098.1:0-3141 GCA_963523725.1 uncultured Streptococcus sp. | reverse complement strand
GTAATGCGGCGGCAGGAACCTTGCGTCAGTTGGATACAGCAGTAGTTGCCAAGCGTAATCTTGCAACGTTTCTCTATCAAGAAGCCAGCCCGTCAACTCGTGATAGTCAAGAAAAAGTTTTGAAGCACCTAGAACAGCTCGGTTTTGTGGTTAATCCTAAGCGAATTCTGGCTGAAAACATAGATGAAATCTGGGATTTTATTCAAGAAGTAGGAGAGGGACGGGAGAATCTGCCTTATGATATCGATGGGGTGGTGATTAAGGTTAATGACCTAGCAGGTCAAGAAGAACTCGGCTTTACTGTTAAGGCTCCAAAGTGGGCTGTAGCCTACAAGTTTCCTGCTGAGGAAAAAGAAGCTCAACTCTTGTCAGTTGATTGGACAGTTGGTCGTACCGGTGTTGTAACCCCGACTGCTAATCTGACCCCTGTTCAGCTAGCCGGTACAACTGTTAGCCGTGCAACTCTGCACAATGTGGATTATATTGCTGAAAAAGATATCCGCAAAGACGACACGGTTATCGTCTATAAGGCTGGGGACATCATCCCTGCCGTTTTACGTGTAGTAGAGTCCAAACGGATTTCTGAAGAAAAACTAGATATCCCTACAAACTGTCCAAGTTGTAACTCTGACTTGTTGCACTTTGAAGATGAAGTGGCTCTCCGTTGTATCAATCCGCGTTGTCCTGCCCAAATCATGGAAGGTTTGATTCATTTTGCTTCTCGTGATGCCATGAATATTACAGGCCTTGGTCCATCTATTGTTGAGAAACTCTTTGCTGCTAATCTGGTTAAGGACGTGGCAGATATTTATCGTTTGAAAGAGGAAGATTTTCTTCTTTTAGAGGGGGTTAAGGAAAAGTCTGCTGGTAAACTCTATCATGCTATTCAAGCATCAAAGGAAAACTCTGCTGAAAAACTCTTGTTTGGTTTGGGAATTCGCCATGTAGGAAGCAAGGCAAGTCAGCTGTTACTTCAACATTTCCATTCAATTGAAAATCTGGCTCAGTCAGATCCAGAGGAAGTGGCTAGTATTGAAAGTTTGGGTGGTGTGATTGCCAAGAGTCTTCAGACTTATTTTGCGACAGAAGGCTCTGAAATTCTCCTCAGAGAATTGAAAGAAGCTGGGGTCAATCTGGACTATAAAGAACAGACAGTAGTAGCGGATGCGGCCTTGTCAGGTTTGACCGTTGTATTGACTGGAAAATTGGAACGTCTCAAGCGCTCAGAAGCTAAAAGTAAACTCGAAAGTCTGGGTGCCAAGGTAACAGGCAGTGTTTCTAAAAAGACAGACCTTGTTGTTGCAGGAGCAGATGCTGGAAGTAAACTGCAAAAAGCACAAGAACTTGGTATTGAGGTTCGAGATGAAGCTTGGCTAGAAAGTTTGTAACAATGACAGAAGAAAAGAAAACGTGCGCGTTTAATTTATAACCCAACCTCAGGGCAGGAAATTATCAAGAAAAATATAGCAGAAGTACTGGATGTTTTGGAAAATATTGGCTATGAAACCAGTGCCTTTCAAACGACTCCAGAACCTCTTTCGGCACAAAAAGAAGCTGGGAGAGCAGCCAAAGCTGGTTTTGATTTGATTATTGCTGCAGGTGGTGATGGAACAATTAATGAGGTAGTCAATGGGGTTGCCTCGCTCGATAAGAGACCTCGGCTTGCTATCATCCCAACAGGTACGACTAATGATTATGCGCGTGCCCTAAAAATTCCAATGGGTGATCCTGTTGCGGCTGCTCAGATTATTGCTAAAAATGAGACCATTCATATGGATATTGGACGAGCTTTTGGCGACAAATATTTTATTAATATTGCCGCTGCTGGAACCTTAACCGAATTGACGTACAGTGTTCCAAGTGAAGTCAAGACGCGTCTTGGTTATTTTGCCTATGTTGCTAAAGGCATTGAAATGTTTCCTAAGACCAAGGTTCGTCCAGTGAGAATCACACACGATCAGGGGGTCTTTGAAGGAGAGGTGTCCTTGATTTTTGTTGCCTTGACCAATTCCATTGGAGGGTTTGAGCAGTTAGCGCCTGATACCAAGTTAGACGATGGTAATTTTACTCTGATTTTGGTCAAGACAGACAAGCTATTTGATATGTTGGGCTTATTGATACAGGCCATTAATGGTGGTCAGCATGTCTCAGACGTCAATATCGAATACCTTAAAACTAGCAAACTACGTTTAGAAGTTTTAGATGACCAAGAACCATTTATGCTGAACCTAGATGGGGAATATGGAGGAGATACCCCAGTTGAACTTCAAGTCTGCCATCATCACATCGAATTTTTTGTCAATCGAGACGAGATTAGTCAAGAATTTATTAGTGAAATAGAAACGAATTAAAAAGTAAAAAGGAAAAATAAAAATGTATAACTACCCTATGCGCATTCATTACCATCGCAAGAATGGAGAATATGACACTTGCTCTTTTGTAAAGAGTAAGGATCAACGAATTGATTTACTAACTTACCAAGAAGATTATTTTGGAGCCTTATTTAGCTTTGAACACCCAAGTGCTCATCCCTTAGAAAGCTTGAACTTTGTGGTTCATACCGGCCAAACTAGTAAAGAGTATGCTATCCGTTTTAATCACTATCCCCTCTTAACAGAGGTCTGGATTTTGGAAGGCGATGATAGAATTTATTATTCTGAAAATCCTGCTATTGCCAGTCCTTTCTATAAAAATCAAAATCCTTTTGCCTTTGATAAGGCTATCAATAGTGCTAGTTTCGACCACCACTGGGGCTACCAAGGTGAATTGGGGTGCTGTGTAGAGGACAATCAGGCTCATTTTGCTCTCTGGGCTCCAACAGCGACAGAAGTGCAGGTTGTCGTTTATGAATCAGCTGCTAATGATGCTCCTGTTTGGAAGACCTTTGAGATGGAGAGAGGCAATAGCTACTCCTATAATCACAAGGACAATACAATCGGTGTCTGGAGTTTGGATGTTGAGGAAGATTTGACTAGTAAGGCCTATCAGTATCAAGTCCAATTCCCCCACCACCAAACAGTGACACGCGATCCCTATACCATCGCGACCAGTCCTGATGGCAAACGTTCAGCTATCCTGAGCCATGCAGAAAAGCAAGTTGCAAACTTCGAGGTCAAGCACGGTTCAGAGGCTACTTGGCGC
>CAURES010000097.1:0-3147 GCA_963523725.1 uncultured Streptococcus sp. | reverse complement strand
GACTGGTCGCAAAACCAATCTTATCAATACCGATTGTCATATTTACCTCTGTTTTATCATTCATGTAAAAAATCGTTCATTACTATTTTATCACAAATAGCAGTAAAAGAGAGAAAAAAGACTTGATTCACCAAAGCAAGTCCCTTATTATTCTAATTATTTTGCTGTTTTCGTAAGTAGGAATAAAGTCTAAGAATCACTGTTCCACTAGCCATGCCAATAGAAATTACCAGAGCCAGCATGACAACCAAGGTTGCACTAGCAATGGCATGACTATAATCCCCCGTCACAAAAAAGGCAGTTGTTCGATAAGAAAGATAGCCTGGAACCAAGGGTGCCAAAATGGCCAAGATAAAGACCACAGCAGGTGTCTTATAAAGAATACTTAAAATCTGGCTGACACAAGAACCGATAATGGCTGCAATAAAAGTAGCCACAATAACATTGGTCGGTTCCTTGAGCAAGAGATAAATCAGCCAGACAGCCATGCCCAAAATCCCTCCAGGTAAAAGCATAGAGCGTTGCACATTGAGTACGATTAAAAAAGTGATAATGGCAAGAAGACTTGCTACTGCTTGTAATAAAAAGGTTGTTAGTGTCATATTAATTCATCAATACCAAGGCGACAGAAGTTCCTGCCCCTAAAGCAAGGGTAATGAGTAGAGATTCAAACATCTTACTCATACCAGAGTTTATGTGGTTGGTCATAATATCACGGACCGCATTGGTCAAGGCAATCCCTGGTACAAAAGGCATGACCGCACCAGCTATAATCAAATCTGCCGTTGAAGGAAAACCTGTGTAGCGAGCCCAAAACTGGGCAATCATACCAAAGACAAAGGCTCCAGCAAAGGCTGTCACAAAGGGAATTCGGATAAACTTTTCCACATAGAGGGAAAAGGCAAAACCAAATAAGGTAGCCACTCCTGCCCCAAGTGCGTCATAGATATTTCCACTAAACATAACCGAAAAGAAAGGAGCACTAAAGGTCGCAGCCAGAGTCACCTGCAACTTGGTATAAGGAAGGGGTTGGGCTTGCAAAGCAGTCAATTGCTTGAAGGCTGTTTCTAAATCAATCTGCCCCCCAACCAGCTGACGAGAAATCTGGTTGACATCGCAGACTTTTTCGATGTTATAAGAAGAGGAGGTCACGCGCTTCATTCGCGAAATATTGGTATTTTCAATGGAGAAAAAGATGGCAGCAGGCATGGCAAGAACATTGCAATCCACAATCCCCTGCGAATGCGCAATACGAATCATGGTATCTTCTACGCGATGAATCTCTGAACCACTTTTGAGAAGAATGGTTCCTGCTAGCATAATCACATCAATAACGGCATTTAATTCTTTTGATTCTTCCATGCTTGCCTCCTTTTATCAACTCCTTCTATTCTATCACAAATCTGGAGTCAAAAAAAATCTTTGCCATGAAATCATGACAAAGATTCGTTTAATCACGAGAATTTTCGTGGTTCCCTTCACTACTTGATTGAGTCGTAGCAGGTGCATTCCCTCGTTGATTTCCTTGTTGGTTCCCCTGACTTGGTGTCGTAGTAGAACCTTGGTTTCCACGTTGGGCTGGTGCTGATGATGACGTTGACGGTGGTGTTTTTGGTTTGTAGATTGAAATCTTGACACGCGTCTTAGTCAAATCAACCTTTTCGCCTGCTTTTGGACTTTGCTCTACAACAGTCCCCTCAGCAGTTCCATCAGGAGCTGTCGACACTTCTACAACTTCAATATTGGCTTCCTTAATCCCAACAATTTGAACAAGATTATTTTTAGTAAATTCAAGACTAGATCCTTTATAACTTGGCATAGAAACGCTGGTTACTTTCTTAGCAACGGTTAAGGTAATCGTTGAGGCCTTGCTCAAATCATAGGTTGTTCCAGCAGCTGGACTCTGTCTGAGAACAGTTCCTGCTTCGCTCTCACTTGATTCCTCTTCCTCAATTTTAATGAGATTTTCAGGAACCTTCTTCTGCTTGAGTTCTGCTATAACATCTGTCGATTTACGGCCGATATAGTTACTCAATTGGAAAGATTGCTTGCCTGATGAAACAACCAAATTGATTTTCGAACCTTCTTTTCGAGTCTTTCCAGCTTCAGGATCTGTACGGATAATCCGCCCTTCTTCCACCTTTTCACTAGCCTCTGATTTCTCCTCGCCAATCTCAAAATTGGCTTTCTTGAGCGTTTCCTTGGCCTCCGCAACTGTCTGACCTGCCACATCTGGAATGGCAATGGTTGCAGGAGTTCTGGATAGTATCCAAATAAGAGAAGCTGCCACCAATACAATGCTGGCCAACAAAATCATATAACGAACTCTAAATTTCCGTTTCTTAACAGGCTTGCTTGCGTAATTGTCTTCTGAAACCTGCTGACTCGGTTTCGCAGTCTGTGGCTTCGGACTTTGTGTTTGCACCTTAGGAATCGAAGTCAAGGTACTCTGGGATACTTTTGGTAGAGTCTTGGTGTCCGCCTTAGTAGTATCATTAAATACCAGTTTAGGTTCATTACGACGATTGTAAGACAAGCTACTAGACAAGTCCACATACATCTCTGCAACTGACTGATAACGATCTGTCAATTTCTTGGCAGTTGCCTTGATAACAACATTCTCCAAAGCCTGAGGCACAGATGGATTTTCATCAATAACTGACGGCAGTGGTTTCTGGAAATGCTGAAGAGCGATGGTCACCGCGCTATCCCCGTCATAAGGGATATGGCCTGTCAGCATCTCATAGAAAATAATCCCCATGGCATAGATATCACTCTGTACAGTCGCCTTAGAACCACGCGCCTGCTCTGGTGACAAGTAATGAACCGAACCCAGCATAGAGTTAGTCTGAGTCAGACTTGTCTCTGCAAAAGCGACCGCAATCCCAAAGTCTGTGACCTTGGCAGTCCCATCTGGTGTCAAAAGGATATTTTGAGGTTTCAAGTCCCTGTGAACAATTCCTCTAGTATGGGCCAAACGCATGGCTAGGAGGATTTGCCCCATGATACGGACTGCTTCTTCATTAGAAAGAGGATAGTGTTCCTTGATATAGCGTTTGAGGTCTAGTCCAGCAACATACTCCATTGCAAGATACTGTTGACCGTCTTCCTCACCAATATCTGTTATCCGAACGATATGAGGATGGT
>CAURES010000096.1:0-3230 GCA_963523725.1 uncultured Streptococcus sp. | reverse complement strand
TACTTTTCTGAATGGTTAAATTATATCATTTTTCAACTACTTGTCAAGACTCTTTTAGCATTTTTTTGAAATATTCAAAAACTGCTAACTTCTCAAAGTAACTTCCATCTCTCTCCCAAAACTGGAAGTTACTCTCAGACGACGAATTATGCTAGAATTAAGCCTGAGACTTTTCGTGAGGAGGCACCTCATGACGAAAAAACAAAAACATCTCACTCTAGAAGACCGTATTGACATCCAAACCGGAATCAGCCAATAAGAGACTTTCCGTTCCATCGCTGAGAAGATGGGAAAAGACCCATCAACGATTTCAAAGGAAATCAAGCGCAATCGCATCATTCATCCAACATCCGTCAAATCTGATTGCACGGATTGCCCTCTTCTCAAAAAAGCTCCTTATGTCTGTAACAACTGTCCAAAAAAGAGGAAGGATTGTGGGTTTAACCGCTATCTTTACTATGCGAAAAAGGCACAGGAACAGTACGAGACTATGTTGAGGGAGTCCAGAGAGGGCATTCCCCTAAACAAGGAAAGTTTTTATCAGATGGACAAGGTCTTAACCCAAGGCATCCAGAAGAAACAAAGCATCTACCATATCATTCAGACACATAACCTACCTGTGTCGAAAGCTACGGTGTATCGGCATGCCAAGCTGGGATATCTGACAGCCAAGCCCATTGATTTTCCTCGGATGGTCAAGTTCAAGGAACGCAGAAAATCCAGAAAAGTAGCTATTCCCAAAGAGCTAAAAATTGGGCGAACCTACCAAGATTTCCAAGAGTTACGAGAAACAGATGATTTCTTCAAATGGTTGGAAATGGACACGGTCATCGGCATACCGGGTGGAAAGCTACTGCTCACCTTCAACGTTTCCTTCTGCAACTTCCTCTTCGCCTTGCTTTTGGACAACAAGACCGCTCTGGAGGTCACCACTAAATTCGCAGCTTTGAAAGAAAGAGTCATGGACGGAGGGGTTGCGTTCCATCAGCTGTTCCCTGTCATTCTCACGGACAACGGATCTGAGTTCTCCTATGTGGAGGAGCTTGAGCGAGACATTGATGGTAAGTCTCACCTCTACTTCTGCGACCCTAGCCGTCCTGACCAGAAGGGGCGAATTGAGAAGAACCATACAGTTTTGCGAGCCATTCTTCCCAAGAGCACTTCCTTTGACCAGCTGACTCAGAAAGACGTCAATCTAGTCATTTCCCATGTCAATTCCTTGAAACGAGAAGAGTTTCAAGGAAAATCTGCTTACGACGTCTGCACCTTCACCTTTGGCGAGGACATCGCCGCTCTTCTGGGTTGCCAATTTGTCAAACCAGAAGACACACACTTATCACCTGATTTATTGAAATAAAGGGAATTTTCCCCTCTAACTACACATCTTATCACCATCGAAAAGTCTCAAACTAAACGCTAGCAACTGGAAGTTACTCTAAGACGACTCTGTTTTAGGGCTATTTGTCGTGCACTTTTTTCTGTGTCTTTTCGCTTTTGAACCCTTATATATCAAGAAAAAGAAAACCAGCGGAAGTTAGTCTAAAACGGATTTCCACTGATTTCACGCGTTTTTCTCATACTAAAAGCTAGGTTGGGGGAAACTGGAAGTTAGTTTTAGAAGTTACCCTATTCAAAAACTTCCCCTATAGAAAAGAGGAAGTTTGATAGGTATCAGCCTGAATTACGTAATCCTGTCGCAATTCCGTTGATGGTTGTATGGATTAATTTTTCTTGGTCGCTTGATAATTCTCCTCGACGTTGACGCTTAATCAACTCCAACTGGATATAGTTGAGAATATTAAAGTAAGGCATACGATAATCCAAACTTGCTTTTAGATATGGATTTTCAGCCAAGAGTTCATCATATCCTTCGATAGCCAAGATGACTTCCTTGGTAACTTGCCATTCATTTAGAATAGTCTCATAGATTGCTTTTACTTCTTCATCCTCACACAGTTTGGCATATTCAAAAGCAATGTTCATATTTGATTTTGACAAGACCATGTCGACATTTGAAAGAAGCGATTGGAAGAAAGGCCAATTTTGGTACATATCTCGTAGGATAGCGATATTCTCTGGATTTTTATCGATAAATTCCTTGAAGCTTGAACCAACTCCATACCAGCCAGGGAACATAACACGACTTTGCGACCATGAGAATACCCAAGGGATAGCTCGCAAACCACCGATTTCAGTAATAGTCTTACGAGCGGCTGGACGAGAACCAATATTAAAGCTTGAAATAGCCTTGATTGGACTTGACTCAAAGAAATAATCATAGAAATGCTCATTACCAAAGACTAAATCACGGTAGATATCATAACTACGGTCCACCACTTGGTCCATAATGGCTTCATAACGATTTGATGTATTGGTATCGCTCTTCTTCTGCGTAATCATACGGTTAATGGCTGCAGATACTAGCATTTCAAGATTATAGTAGGCCGCATCTTTATTACCGTATTTATTGCCAATTACTTCACCCTGCTCCGTCAAACGGATACGATCCTTGATAGACTTGAGCGGTTGGGAGGTGATGGCTTCATAGGTTGGTCCACCACCACGACCAACAGTACCACCACGGCCATGGAAGAAGGTAACCTTAACGCCAAATTCATCTCCAATAGCAGTCAATTGTTGTTGAGCCTTGTAGAGGGTCCAACATGATGATAGATAACCACCATCTTTATTACTATCAGAGTAACCAAGCATGATTTCTTGGTAGTTATTACGTGAAGCAATCCATTTCTTAGCAAGAGGAAGAGAAAGGTATTCTCTCATGGTTTCTTCTGAGTGGTCCAAGTCCTCAATTGTTTCAAAGAGAGGAACGATTTGGACACGGGCTCTTTCTTTATCAACTAGCCCTACTTCTTTCAGCAAGATAGCCAATTCCAACATGTCTGACACGCTGGTTGCATGTGAAATGATGGTCTGACGAATGACATCATCTCCCAACTTATCTTTCAACTCACGAGCAGCCTTAAAGATTGCTAATTCTTTTTCAAGTAACTCTGATTTTTCAACATGAGTGGCAGAAAGAATACGTGGATCTTCTTCTAATTCTTTCAAAAGAAGCTGGCATTTTTCTTCTTCACTTAATTCACTGTAATGAGAATGAATTCCTGCTGATTTCAAAAGTTCAGCTACGCAGGCCTCATGAACACTAGAATCCTGGCGCATGTCAATAGATGCCAAATAGAAACCAAAAATTTCAACTGCCTGAATCAGCT
>CAURES010000095.1:0-3442 GCA_963523725.1 uncultured Streptococcus sp. | reverse complement strand
GCAAATCCTTGAATCATTTCATCAACGCCGTAGCCAATTCCATGAAGTCCGACAACTTTTTCTTCTGAACCAGCTGTGATCAATTTGAAACGAGTTTCTTGACGGTTGCAAGTGCAAGCAGAGTACATAGACGTAAAGCTTGATTTGTAAACCTTGATTTGGTCTTGACCGTATTCTTTAATGGCTTGTTCTTCTGTCAAACCAACAGTTCCGATAGCAGGGTGTGAAAAGACAACAGTTGGAATAGTTGAGTAGTCCATTTTTGCAGTTGTTTTTCCGTTAAAGAGACGTTCAGATAGGGTACGTCCAGCCTTGATAGCAACTGGAGTCAGTTCTTTTTCGCCTGTTACATCACCTAGAGCATAGATTCCCTCAACAACAGTATTTTGGTATTCATCCACTTGGATAAAGCCACGTTCGTTCAGAGTGACTCCAGCTTTTTCAAGTTGCAAGCTCTTAACGTTTGGACGGCGACCAGTAGCCCAGATAACTTGGCTAGCTGTGTGACTAGTACCATCTTCGAAATGAATGGTAATGCCTTCAGCAGTTTTTTCTAACTTGACAGGGACTTTGTGAGTATGAAGTGGCAAGTTTGTTCTTTCCATTTCCTTGACCAGACCTTCAACGATGTAAGAATCAAAACCACGTAAAGGACGATCGCGGCGAACAAAGAGGTCTGTCTTAACACCAAAAGTGTGGAGCACGCCAGCCAATTCAACGGCGATATAACCAGCGCCTAGAATGGCAACTGACTCTGGAAGTTCTTCCCAGGCAAATACATCATCAGAAGAGCCACCTAGTTCAGCACCAGGAACGTCTGGAATACTTGGATGGGCACCAGTAGCAATCACAATATGTTTAGCACGAATCAGTTCACCATTTACGCTAACAGTATGAGAATCTACAAATTCAGCATGACCTTCAATCAAGTCTACTCCGTTGCGTTTAAAACTGCCATCATAAGAAGAACGAGCGCGATCGATGTAGGCTTCACGATTACGACGTAGGGTTGCAAAGTCAAAGTTAAGATCAGTAGTCTTAAAGCCGTAGTCTTCTCCAAATTGATGGAAAGTCTCAGCGATTTGCGCCCCGTACCACATGATTTTCTTAGGAACACAACCGACATTGACACAGGTTCCACCTAGTTTCTTTTCCTCAATAACGGCCGCTTTGGCTCCGTGTTCACCAGCACGGTTCATGGTAGCAATTCCTCCGCTACCTCCACCGATAGCAATGATATCGTATTCTCTCATTGAAAACTCCTTTGTACTCTTTTAAATAGTAGAGTGTCATTTTTTGATAGTCATATTCTATCTTTTTTTTGATGTGATTGCAAAAATCTGCTACGTTCAAAAAAATTAAAGAAAAGGCTTGCAAAAAAGAAAAATAAAGTGTATTATATAACTAGTACAACGATTGTAAAATAAATTCCGAACAATAATTAAATCCTGAAATGTCATTATTTCGTTCTGAAATGTTATTGTTTCAAATTGATAATTTTTGTATAATATTGTTAAGAACTTTAAATCAAAAAGGAGTTTCATTATGAAAAAGAATGGTAAAGCTAAAAAGTGGCAATTGTATGCAGCAATCGGTGCTGCAAGTGTAGTTGTATTGGGTGCTGGGGGGATTTTACTCTTTAGACAACCTTCTCAGACTGCTGTGAAAGATGAGGCTACTCATCTTGTTGTTGCCAAGGAAGGAAGCGTGGCATCCTCTGTTTTATTGTCAGGGACAGTAACAGCAAAAAATGAACAATATGTTTATTTTGATGCTAGTAAGGGAGATTTAGATGAAATCCTTGTTTCTGTGGGTGATAAGGTCAGTGAAGGGCAGGCTTTAGTCAAGTACAGTAGTTCAGAAGCCCAGGCGGCCTATGATTCAGCGAGTCGAGCAGTTGCTAAGGCAGACCGTCATATCAATGAACTCAATCAAGCACGAAATGAAGCTGCTTCAGCTCCCCAGTTACCAGTACCAGCAGGAGGCGAAGGAGCTGCAGCCCAAACTCCAGCTCCAGTCTCAGGAAATTCAGTGTCATCTATTGATGCACAATTAGGTGATGCTCGTGATGCTCGTGCAGATGCAGCAGCGCAATTAAGCAAGGCTCAAAGTCAGTTGGATGCAATGACGGTTCTCAGTACCTTAGAGGGAACTGTGGTCGAAGTCAACCGTAATGTTTCTAAATCTCCAACTGGAGCTAGCCAGGTGGTAGTTCATGTCGTTAGCAATGAAAACTTGCAAGTTAAGGGGGAACTATCTGAATATAACCTTGCCAACCTCTCTGTAGGACAAGAAGTAACCTTTACTTCTAAAGTTTACCAAGATAAGAGCTGGACTGGTAAGATTAGCTACATTTCTGACTACCCTAAAAACAATGGTGAAGCAGCAAGTGCAGCTACTGCCGCAGCAGGTGGTAATTCTGGTTCTAAATATCCATATACCATTGATGTTACAAGTGAAATCGGTGATTTGAAACAAGGATTCTCAGTAAGTGTTGAGGTCAAGAATAAGAGTAAAGCCATTTTGGTTCCTCTAACAAGTGTTGTGACTGAAAATGATAAGAACTATGTCTGGGTGCTTGACGAGCAGAAAAAGGCCAAGAAAGTGGAAGTTGGTTTGGGCAATGCTGATGCAGACAACCAAGAAATCACTTCAGGTCTGACAAATGGAGTCAAGGTCATCAGTAACCCAACGTCTTCTCTAGAGGAAGGAAAAGAGGTGAAGGCTGATGAAGCAACTAATTAGTCTAAAAAATATCTGCAGAAGTTACCGTAATGGTGACCAAGAACTGCAGGTTCTCAAAAATATCAACCTAGAAGTGAATGAGGGTGAATTTGTTGCCATCATGGGACCATCCGGTTCAGGTAAGTCAACCCTGATGAACACGATTGGCATGTTGGATACACCAACCAGTGGAGAGTATTATCTTGAAGGTCAAGAAGTGGCTGGACTAGGTGAAAAACAACTAGCCAAGGTCCGCAACCAACAAATCGGATTTGTCTTTCAGCAGTTCTTTCTTCTATCCAAACTCAATGCTCTGCAAAATGTAGAATTGCCCTTGATTTATGCAGGAGTTTCGGCTTCAAAACGTCGCAAGTTAGCTGAGGAATATCTAGATAAGGTTGAATTGACAGAACGTAGTCACCATTTGCCTTCGGAATTATCTGGTGGTCAAAAGCAACGTGTGGCTATTGCGCGTGCCTTGGTAAACAATCCTTCTATTATCCTAGCGGACGAACCGACAGGAGCCTTGGATACCAAAACAGGGAATCAAATTATGCAACTATTGGTTGACTTGAACAAAGAAGGAAAAACCATTATCATGGTAACGCATGAGCCTGAAATAGCTGCTTATGCCAAACGTCAGATTGTCATTCGAGATGGAGTTATTTCATCTGATAGTGCTCAGTTAGAAAAGGAGGAAAACTAAGATGCAGAATCT
>CAURES010000094.1:0-3469 GCA_963523725.1 uncultured Streptococcus sp. | reverse complement strand
AGTATGGTGTCAATGGTATTCGAATTTCTATTGCTTGGTCACGTATTTTCCCAACTGGTTACGGTCAAGTAAATGCTAAAGGTGTTGAGTTTTATCATAATTTATTTGCAGAGTGTCACAAACGTCACGTTGAGCCTTTTGTAACTCTTCATCACTTTGACACGCCAGAAGCTCTCCACTCAAATGGAGACTTCTTAAATCGTGAAAATATCGAACACTTTGTAGACTATGCTGCCTTCTGTTTTGAAGAATTTTCAGAAGTAAACTATTGGACAACCTTTAATGAAATTGGACCAATCGGTGATGGTCAATACTTGGTTGGTAAATTCCCTCCAGGTATTCAGTACGACCTTGCCAAAGTCTTCCAATCGCACCACAATATGATGGTGTCTCATGCACGCGCGGTAAAATTGTATAAAGAGAAAGGCTATAAAGGTGAAATTGGTGTGGTTCATGCTCTGCCAACTAAGTACCCACTTGATCCTGAAAATCCTGCAGATGTTATTGCGGCAGAATTGGAGGACATTATCCATAACAAATTTATCTTGGATGCAACTTATCTGGGGCACTACTCTGAAAAGACTCTGGCAGGGGTAGAGGCTATCTTGGCTGCCAATGGTGGTAGCTTAGATCTTCGTGAAGAAGATTTCGAAGTATTAGAAGCCGCAAAAGACTTGAATGACTTCCTAGGAATTAACTACTATATGAGCGACTGGATGGAAGCCTTTGATGGAGAAACTGAAATCATCCATAATGGTAAAGGTGAAAAAGGAAGCTCTAAATACCAAATCAAAGGTGTTGGTCGTCGTGTAGCTCCTGATTATGTACCACGTACGGACTGGGATTGGATTATCTACCCTCAAGGTTTGTATGACCAAATCATGCGCGTGAAGAAAGATTATCCGAACTACAAGAAGATTTACATCACTGAAAATGGTCTTGGATATAAAGATGAGTTCGTTGATAACACTGTTTACGATGATGGTCGTATTGATTATGTGAAACAACACTTGGAAGTATTATCCGATGCTATTGCAGATGGCGCTAATGTAAAAGGTTACTTCATTTGGTCATTAATGGATGTCTTCTCATGGTCAAACGGTTATGAAAAACGTTACGGTCTCTTCTATGTAGACTTTGAAACTCAAGAACGTTATCCTAAGAAATCAGCTCACTGGTACAAGAAAGTAGCGGAAACTCAAGTGATTGAGTAGTAGAATGAGTAATTAGATATAGAATTCTAGTGAGGCAAAAGATGTTCAAAGAATTTATCCAATCTATTTATGAAAAAGTTTATATTATAAATTTCGAAAAATGTTCTCAAATACCGTGTTTGACTAATGAGGAGCTGAAAAAACTTGGGAAATGGTATGTCTCTACCGGTAAAGAATGGATTTGTCATTCAGACTATGAGTTGGAAGAATTTAAAAATATCTTTTTAAATTTTATCAGTCCTGAAGAATGGGATAATATCTCCTTTGATTCAGATTTTATGCCGTTTCAACAATCATAAAGTAGGAAACTCTTTGTAAAAATCTTCATCAAAAAATGCGTCATATCAAGATTCTTATTTTCTTGATATGACGCATTTTATATTTTATCAATCCTCAGTTTTATGGTTTAGAAAGAATAATTTTTGTTTGTTTTGAAAGTTGTTCGAACGTTTCTTTGCTCAGTTTAGAATCTGAAACGATGGTATCAATATCAGAGATATTGTAGAAGGTATAGAAATCAAATTTATTGAACTTACTATTGTCAGCTAGTAAGTATTTTTTATTGGAATTATTGAGGGCGATTCGTTGAGATTCACCTTCCTCTTCACTAAAGGTCGCAATCGCATTGTCCTTAATACCATTACAGCTAACGAAAGCT
The DNA here is from genome assembly GCA_963523725.1 of uncultured Streptococcus sp. Taxonomy (GTDB): domain Bacteria; phylum Bacillota; class Bacilli; order Lactobacillales; family Streptococcaceae; genus Streptococcus. Next base: position 1,597 of record CAURES010000094.1, on the reverse strand, counting down.
TTAGAAAATTGGAGATTGGCTAAGTTTTGCAAGGTTAGTGTTCCCACAAAGGCTCCAGTGATAGAGCGATAGTTGCCACCAATTAAAATCAAATCTGTTAGTTTTCGTTCGTTTAGAATGAGAAAGACTGGTAAACTGTTTGTTACAACACGAATATTATCGATTGGAAGTTCACGGGCAAAAGATTCCAAGGTTGTCCCTGGACCGATAAAAATGGTTTCCCCTTCATCGATTAAATGACCTGCAAAACGGCTAATTTCTTGTTTTTCTGCGATTTGTAAGCTTTGTTTTTCAATATTGGAACGTTCATTGTTTAAAATGGAGCCTGTACGAATTTTTTCAGCTCCTCCATGCACACGAACAAGTAAATCCTTGTCAGCCAACTCTTGTAAGTAGCGTCTAGCAGTCATATCTGATACATCTAAGCGAGCCATGATTTCTTTTACAGTAATAGTTCCCTTTGTATTTACCGTTTCTAGAATATTATCTAGTTTTTCCTGCTTTAACATCGTTATCACCTCTATTTCTATTACTATTTTATCATAAAGTGTTCAATCAATCAATTTAAAAAACAAAAGAAAACAAAAACAAAAATATCATGGTTGTTTTAAACAAACCATGATATTGATATCACTTCTGAAATTGTTGACTTAGTCCAAACCGTAGTTGTAATCATCGTCTTGCATGGCTTCAACTTCACCAAGGAGGTAACCATTTCCGACTTGAGAGAAGAAGTCGTGGTTAGATGTTCCTGTTGAAATACCGTTCATAACGATTGGGTTGACATCATCAGCTGAATCTGGGAAGAGTGGATCTTGTCCCAGGTTCATGAGTGCCTTGTTGGCATTGTAGCGAAGGAAGGTTTTGACTTCTTCCGTCCAACCAACACCATCATAGAGGCTCTCTGTATAGCCTTCTTCATTCTCGTAGAGAGTGTAGAGCAGGTCGTACATCCATTCTTTAAGTTTTTCTTGCTCTTCTTCAGGTAATTCATTGAAACCGAGTTGGAATTTATATCCGATGTAGGTTCCGTGAACAGATTCATCACGAATAATCAATTTAATGATTTCCGCAACGTTGGCTAGTTTGTTGTTACCAAGATAGTAGAGGGGAGTGAAGAAACCAGAGTAGAAGAGGAAGGTTTCGAGGAAGACACTGGCAACTTTCTTTTCAAGTGGGCTACCGTTTAGGTAGATTTCGTTGACAATCTCTGCCTTCTTTTGTAGGTAAGGATTGGTATTGGTCCATTCGAAAATTTCTTCAATCTCAGCCTTAGTATTCAAGGTAGAAAAGATTGATGAGTAAGATTTTGCGTGGACAGATTCCATAAATTGGATGTTATTGAAAACAGCTTCCTCATGGGGTGTACGGATGTCTGCGCGAAGGGCTTGAACCCCAGTTTCAGATTGCATAGTGTCGAGAAGGGTTAAACCACCAAAGACTTTTCCTACCAAGTCTTTTTCTACATTTGATAGCTTTCTCCAGTCATCCAAGTCATTTGACAAGGGAATACGTGTATCAAGCCAGAATTGCTCCGTCAGTTTTTCCCAAGTTGATTTGTCGATGACATCTTCGATGGCATTCCAGTTAATGGCTT
>CAURES010000093.1:0-3546 GCA_963523725.1 uncultured Streptococcus sp. | reverse complement strand
AACCCGAAGGAGCGGATTTACAGTCCGCCGCGTTTAGCCTCTTCGCTATCTCTCCTACAATCAACATGGACTATTATATCATGAAAATTTCAAAAAAACAAGACTTATTTTGCTAAATTATAATTTTCAATCAAAATTTCCACAGCTTTTTCCAATTTTTTATAAAAACTATCGACATTCCCATTCTTTATGATGGCAAATTGTCCGTCTAATTCGGCAATTTCTCCGATAACTTTTTTACCAATGGTTAACGTATAGCCTTCAAAACTGTCTTTTCCCACATTAACTTTGGCATCTGCTACTTGAATTTCGATTTTTTTATCTTTCTTACTCATTTCATACCTCTCTTCACTTTTTCTATTTTACAAGAAAATCCTAAAACTAGCAAGAAAAAACTCTATATCAGGCTTGTCTGATATAGAGTTTTATGCTTTATTTAATGTGTTTTTCTAGTTCTTTTTGGTACTTACCATTTGATTCCAATTTTTCTTTTTGCCATTTTTTCAGTGCTTCTTCATATTCTTTTGTCGTAACGATATCTTTTTGCAATTTCATTCCTTTAAAGATATATGGGTCACCTTTAATACCAACTTGTGAGTATGGTTTTGAGAATGGCACGACATTACTTACAACTGGAGAACCACCAGATGAAGCTGTTGGCATCAATAATGAACTATCTGTCAACCAAGCTTGAGCCTTGGCATATTTTTCATAGCGCTCTTCAAGATTTGTAGTTTCTGAATCGGCACCATCCAATAATTTCTTATACTGGTCCAAACCAAGTTTCGCTACGACATCCTTATCTTTCCCTTTAGTGATACCGAGGTGCTTCATGGCAGAACCTGATTTAGGATCCATGATATTCAAGTAAGATGCTGGGTCTTGATAACTTGGAGCCCATCCTGTACTGTTCAAATCATAGTCTTTTTGAGAAGGAACACGCGCTTGAGAAGTGATTGTTTCCTTTTCATTATCTGTCATTTGAAGAACATCGATGACAACATTTTCAGCACCAAGAGTTGATTCGATTGACTGTTTGAAAGAGTTGCTTTGTTGAACAGCGATGGTATCTGTTTGTTCAACTGGGACATCCAAGTGAATTGGGAAGCTTACCCCTTTAGATTCCAAGTCTTTCTTAGCTTTTTCAAATGCTGCTTTAGCCTTGTCAGGGTTGTAGATAGAATCCTTACCGTCAACTAGCTCAACACCTTTCCATTGGTCACCGTAGTTCACCAACTCTGCTTGAGCGATTTGACCAAAGTTCTTACCACCTGCTTGCACGAAGTTATCTGGAACGAAACTGTTACGAATAATCTTGTCCGCCCCATCTTCACCATTTAACTGAGCAGCATAAGAATGGCGGTTGAAGGCAAAGTTGATAGCTTGACGGAAGTCCTTATTAAGCATCGCTTCTTTTGTAGAAGTCTTTTGCTCCTCACTTGTTTTCGCAGTTTTATTATATGACTGACGATTTACGTTAAAGGTGAAGTAATAACTACTTGAGTCCTGTGGGCTATAAGTGATTTTATCTCCGTATTGCTCTAAAGTTGAAGCAAAGTTTGAGCTACTTGGGAAGAGACGGGCTGTCGTATAGGCACCAGAAGAGAAGCTACGAATCAACGATTCCTGATCAGAACCATCGTAGTAGGTCAATTTGATCTTCTCGATTTTTACCTTTTCTTTATCCCAGTAGTTTGGATTTTTCTCGTATTCGATCAACGATTTAGAAGTCAAAGTCTTCAAGAAATAAGGACCATTATAGAGAATCCCTGCTGGAGTAACTGCTCCATAATCTTTACCTGATGCCTTCAAAAACTCTTCATTTACAGGCAACATCGTCGCTGTTGTAACTTTAGAGTTCCAGAAGCTTTCTGGTTTGTTTAGGGTATATTCAACTGTATAATCGTCCAAGGCCTTAACACCAACTGTAGAGAAATCATTGGTTTCACCAGTCATGTAGGCATCTAATCCCTTAATTGAATTCTGGATGAGAGAGACACCATCTGACTTGCCATCAGCTACGTGTTTCAATCCTGTTACAAAGTCATGGGCTGTTACTTCTGCATATTCTTCACCTTCTGAAGTGTACCATTTAACTCCTTTACGAAGTTTGTAGGTATAAGTCAAACCATCTTTTGACACAGACCAATCTTCAGCCAAGGAAGGAATAACATTTCCGTATTGGTCGTTTTCCATCAAGCCATCAACCACGTTCCCGATGACATCTGTTGTAGATGTACGAGTCGCTATACTATAGTCCAAAGATGCTGGATCTACTGCATAGACATATGAAAATGTTGTCGGTGCATCTGCTTCTTTATCAGCTTTTCCACAAGCCACTAAAAGAGCTGTTGTGCTCAGGACCACTCCTGCTGTTAAGAGCCACTTTTTCGATTTCATCAAAAATCTCCTTTTGTTTGTTTTAATCTACTTTTACAATCCAACCTTCTGGCGCTTCAATATCACCAAACTGAATACCTGTCAATTCATCATAGAGTTTACGAGTCACAGGACCAACTTCTGTTTCACTATAGAATACATGGAAATCATCTCCGTGCTGAATTCCACCAATTGGTGAAATAACTGCTGCTGTACCACAGGCACCTGCCTCTACAAAACGGTCAAGGTTATCAATTGGGACATCTCCCTCAATAGGAGTCAAGCCCAAGCGGTGTTCTGCCAAATAAAGCAAAGAATACTTGGTAATAGATGGCAAGATAGATGGACTCAATGGTGTTACAAATTCATTATCAGCTGTAATTCCAAAGAAGTTAGCTGAACCGACTTCTTCAATCTTTGTATGAGTTGATGGGTCTAGATAGATAACATCTGAGAAATGACGTGACTTGGCCAATTTCCCTGGCAAGAGACTGGCAGCATAGTTCCCACCAACCTTAGCCGCACCTGTACCATTTGGAGCGGCACGGTCGTATTCATCCTGAATCAAGAAGTTGGTTGGGACCAAACCACCCTTAAAGTAATTTCCAACTGGCATAGCAAAGATGGTGAAAATGTATTCCTCTGCTGGTTTGACCCCGATAATATCTCCAACACCAATCAAAAGTGGACGAAGATAAAGGGTTCCACCTGTTCCATATGGTGGTACGTATTCTTCATTCGCGCGGACAACTGCCTTACAAGCTTCTACAAACATGTCTGTCGGAACTTGTGGCATCAAGAGACGATTACAAGTACGTTGCAGACGCTTGGCATTTTCATCAGGACGGAACAGTTGAACACTGCCATCCTTAGTACGATAAGCTTTCAAACCTTCAAATGCTTGTTGACCATAGTGAAGACTTGGAGAAGACTCTGAAATATGCAAAGTTGCATCCTCTGTAAGCTCTCCTTGATTCCATTGTCCATTTTTAAAATGAGCAATATAGCGATAAGGTAATTTCATATAGGAGAAACCAAGGTTTTCCCAATCAATCGTTACTGTCATATTCCACTCCTTATTCTAAAAACCTATTTCTTATATTCTACACTTTTTTTCTAAAATAGCAAGTATATTTTGTAATTTTCAGAAAATTTCTTCAATAAAAA
>CAURES010000092.1:0-3671 GCA_963523725.1 uncultured Streptococcus sp. | reverse complement strand
GATCTTCTGCGACTAATACTTTCATCTACTTTCTCTCCTTATAAGGTAGTCGAACCTGAACTTCTGTCGGTTGTTTCCAACTAATTACCTTTACTTCTCCCGAAAATGGAAGAACACGATCTCGAACTGTATGGAGGTCATCCCCCTTTATAGAAGTAAAGCCACAGCCATCATCTCTCACTGTTAGAATGAGTTCTTTCTCTGTCCGTTCTAATTTTAAGTAGACTTTAGACGCTTGGGCATGTTTGATGATATTGGTCACTAATTCAAGCAAAATCATGGAAGCCGTTGACTCCAATTCCTGAGTTAAGCTAGCTGTATCTAGTTGATTAGCTATTTCCACCTCAATTCCAGCAATTTCTAACATCTTTTTCACAGTCTCTAGTTCGGATGTCAAAGTTCTAGACTTAAGATTTTCCACAATGGTTCGCACTTCACGCATTGATTCTTTGCTAATTTGCTGTATTTCTCTTAATTCCTTTTCCACCTTTGAATAAGCCTGTATTTGAAATAACTGCAAGGCTAGATCAGTTTTAACACTAAGCATAGCAAAGGTATGCCCCAGACTATCATGCAAATCTTGACCGATACGACTACGTTCATTTTCAGCAAGCAATAGATTTATCTGGGCATTTTGCTTAGCCTGTGCTTCTTTCAAATCCTCCACAATCCGAATCCGAACCAAGCCAAAAGTCATTAAATCGACAAAAGCAAGAATTACAAGTAGATAGAATAGAAACTCAACTTCAATTCTCTGAAAAATCAACAATTGGCCCACAACAAGGACTTGAGCAAGGAGAAATGTCCAGACATGTAAAGACTTTAAACTACGTACGCCAAAATGATAAATTAAGAGATTGGAAAGGAAAAAGAAGAACCAGATATAATTTGCAGCAACAAAGGTGGTATTCCCAGCTACATAGACCAGCATGAAAAACCAAAAGAATCGGGATAATCGCTGACTCTTGGTTGTTAAAACTCCTAAGTAAGCAACTACAAATAGAATATCAATCAATAAATGCCAGACAGCAAGCTCCCCAATCACTACAGGTAGGATGGGAAAAAGCATAAAAATCAAACTGGCCCAAAACATATAGTGTATGCTTTTCAGTCTTTCAAGCATTAAGCATTCTCCTTATGACCTTGAAGGTAAATGGTCAAACCAAACAAAACTGCTGAAAAAACAAGTAAATAAACTGTGGCTGATAGATTGATTCCACCTTCATTTAAAAATGTCTTGAGCAATTCCATCAACTGATAGGTTGGAAGACACTTACCTACTACTTGCATCCAGTCTGGAAATAAAGAGATAGGCATCCAAAGTCCACCTAAAACAGCCAAGCCTAGATAGAGAAGATTGCCCACGACAGACATCAGCTGACTAGAAGGCAAGAGTGTCAAGGTCAAGCCAAGCGCTACAAAAGCTACACTTCCTACTATCAGCAAGAACGCAGCCCCAATCCAGCTTCCTAGAGGCATATCCACACCTCTGACCAAGTGCCCAACTGAGAAAACAACCAGGATTGAGACCAAATAATCAACCATCATACTTGTTATCTTTGATAGATAATATTCTACCATATTTACAGGGGTATGGCGCAATGTTTTCTGCCAGTTGTTGATTTTATCGGTATGTAAGACAGCTGGAAATGAAAACATGGCTGTCGACATCATGGAAAAAGCCGTCATGGAGATGAGGTAGTCGCGCATAAAATTAGCCGGTCCACCTGGTGTGTCCTGGTACATGCCTGAAAAGAATAAATAGAAGGCTGTCGGCATCCCTACGGATAATAGATAATAGACTAATTGTCGTTTGGTCAATAGAAATTCTATCTTATTTAATGCTATCCATCGTTTCATCTTAGTCATCTCCCTTTTGTGTTTCTTCAAAGATTGTATCCAGCAAGCTACGATTATTGACTTCAATTTCTTGAATCCTACATCCTGCTCGGACTAACAGTTCCCAGAAAGCATTTGCCTCTCGTGTGACAACTTGCAGAGCATCTTGTTTTTGTGACCAGTTTTCAACCAAGTTAGACTGCTCAATGACTTCCTTGTATGCTAGAGGAAGGATAAAGTGCTTTTCAATCTCCTCACTGCGCATGGCTAGAGGTGTTGTATCGCGAATCAACTCTCCCTTATTCAAGACCAAGATTCGGTCCGCTGTATGCTCTACCTCTTCGATATAATGGGAGGAATAGAGAATGGTAACTCCCTGCGCTTTTAGATCCTGAACAATTTCCCAAAAGCGTTGACGGGTTGAGGTATCCATGGCCGCAGTTGGCTCATCTAAAAAGACAAGCTTTGGTCGCCCAATCAAGGTCAAGACAAAAGAGAAGAGACGCTTTTGCCCGCCTGACAATTTTTCTGCGAATTGCTCTTTCTGTTGCTGGTCAAACTGCAATAGTTGATCGATTTCCTGGTTGCTCAAGGGATTTGGATAAATACTTTGAAAGAAAGCAATCAACTCTTTGACCTTTAATTTCTGAACGATGACATTTTCTTGAGGGAGGTAGGCTCTTGTGTAGTCTAACTGAGAACTCGTCACTGGCAAGCCTTGGATGGATACTTGACCGCTTGTGACCAGTTTATCTCCAAGCAAACAGTCCAAGAGTGTGGTCTTCCCAGCACCATTGGGACCAATCAAGGCGACGCATTCACCTTCTGCTACCTCAAAGGAAATATCCTTCAAAATAGCCTTGCCCTTGATGTTTTTATTTAGGCTTTCTACCTTAATCATGTTCATGATATTCTCCTTTCAGCCACTCCTTTCCCATAGGAAAGGCGATAAAAATCATAAATCCTAGTCCCCAGATACCACGGATGAATTGGTGAAGGAAGGCTTGATCAAACCAACCTGTAAACATTTCTACCAACCATACCACTAGTGATAGTCCAATAAAAAGATAGAGAAACGCTTTTTTCATTTTTCAAACTCCTTTTTCACATCTGAGACTAATTTCAAACCTTCTCGGATAATCCAGGACATCATTCCAAATCCTACAAATAGCTCCCAAGGAAAATGATAGAAATCTTCATCCAATCCTGAGAACATGAGATAAGTCATGACTCCTGCTGCTACTAAACTCATTGCTACAATTACTTTATGTTTCATTTTTTTCTTCCTCCATTTGATACATCTATTATAATTCTTTGAATCTACTGCCACTAGAAGCTTCTGTCATGAGAAGATATGACAAATGTCATAAAAGATTCTGTTCAAAACAAGCAAGATACACTATACAATAAAACACAATTAGAAAAATCTAAAGCAGCTTCCTCAAAAGAAATACCAAATCCAATTCACACTATATTGAACACTAATACTTATTTAAAATCAAAAGAGCAGAAATTTTTATCGAACAAACACATATATTATAGGCAGAACAAAAAATTCTTCAATTACTTTCTTAAAAGTTTGTAAGAATTATGCAATCTGTCAAATTTTAATTTATGTACCTAAACTACAGTATTCATTGAACAAATCATGAAACAAAAAAGCATACGCAATCAAAATGAATTACTGAAATTTAAAAAAAGAGAGAAGCAAACTGTGTCTCTCTCAATGTATATAATATCTAGTTAAATAAAAAAGATACACTTACGTATCTCTGTAATGAATCGGGAAGACAGGATTCGAACCTGCGACACCTTGGTCCCAAACCAAGTAC
>CAURES010000091.1:0-3744 GCA_963523725.1 uncultured Streptococcus sp. | reverse complement strand
GTCTTCCATAGTTCTTCTCCTAAAATAGTATCTTATCCTTTATTATATCACAAAATATAGTCCAGTACATATTATTTTTTCTCATACTCTTCGAAAATCTCTTCAAACCACGTCAGCTTTATCTGCAACCTCAAAGCTGTGCTTTGAGCAACCTGCGGCTAGCTTCCTAGTTTGCACTTTGATTTTCATTGAGTAACAGTATCTATTGTAGCCCTGCTTAAACTAGTAAAAAAGAACTCCTATATCCACAAGTGACATAGGAGTTTATTTTGTATTTTACTGAGTAACCGTTACTTCTCCAGTTCGGTAATCCAGTTGAAGTCCCTTTTGAACATTGGGAACTAGAACATTGAATTCCAATTCTCCGTCTGAAGACTTGGCTTCAATCTGTGAAGCTGAAGGAACTAAATCCTCGTTTGAAGCGTAATAAAGAGTTACACGGTAACGGACACGCTTGTTTTTATCCAAGGCCTTACGTACCATACTTTCATAGTAGTTTTGACCAGTCGAATCCTCGGCTTGCGCCTGATTTGCCCAGGCTGTTTGAACAGCAATGTTTTTAGGATTGCTTGTCGAGGCATCAAAACCATCCAAGCCACCGATTAAGGCATAGCCTAACAAGTGACCTCTATCGACCGCATGGGTATAAGTACCCTTTAGATTCTTAACCTGATGCCAGCCTGGAGGAGTCCATGAAGTCGAACCATTCCCAGTTTCTTCACGATTCTTGTACTGACGAGTAGCCTTAGACAAGAGCGCATTAGCTACGGTTGGTACCGTTTCCTTTCCCACTGTCTTTGTTTTATTATCAGCGTAGGGCTTACTTGAAACCTTGGCATCTAGATTTGTTTTATTACCATTGACGATAAAAGCACCTGAGCCATTCCACTCCAGGCTCCCTTTTATTTGACTCTTGACTGCGTCTGTTAAGACACTCTCTGCCAATTCTTGACTAGGGGCTTCAGACGCTTGTTTTTTCTGACTAAGCTTGGTTTTGGGACTATTTGGTGTCGATTGCATCTGCTTGATATAATAGCTTCCCGCAGATAAAAGCAATAACACTAGCAGTCCGATCAGTGTCTGTCTTGTTTTTTTGTTCATTTTTCTCCTTATCTCTAGAAAAAGGCTGGTCTCCCAGCCTAATTTCCTGTAAATTTATGAATCAATTCCTGCCATTTTGCTGGAGACAGGATGGCCCATGGATCTTGACCCTTGCCCAAGATTCCATAACCGACCATTAAACCAATTCCTAGGGCTAGAACGCCTAAAATCAGTACCAGGATGACTAAAAGTAAACGCTTGATTACGTAGCTTGATTTCTTATTCATCTTCATCACTTGCCTCAATCCGCTGAATCTTAGCACCTAGCTGCGCCAACTTCTCATGGAAACGGTAGTAACCTCTATCCAAGTGAACCAATTTACCAACTACAGTTTCTCCTTGTGCTACCAAACCTGTCAAAATCAAGGCTGCGCTGGCACGAAGGTCAGTTGAAAGAACTTCCGCTCCCTGCAAAGCCTGCCCACCAACAATACGAGCTGTATCACGGATAATCTCAGAATGCAAGCCCATGCGGCGCATTTCTTCTAAGTGTTGGAAACGATTTTCGAAAACTGTCTCCACCATAGTTGATTCCCCTTTTGCGACGGTCATCAAGGCTGTAAATTGAGCCTGCATATCTGTTGGAAATCCTGGGTGGGGCAAGGTTTTCACATGGACAGCTTTTAGATTTTCTAGTTGAGAGCGAACTCGAATCCCTTCAGTCTCCTCTGTCACTTCCACTCCCATTTCAAGCAATTTGGCAATCAAGGGACGGTTGTGCTCCCAAACAGCGTCTTTAATCAAGACATCACCACCAGTCATGGCAGCAGCTACCATAAAGGTTCCGGCTTCGATACGGTCTTGGACTACATTATGAGTCGTACCATGAAGTTTCTCAACACCGGTAATGGTAATGGTCTCTGTACCAGCACCCTTAACCTTAGCTCCCATTTCATTGAGGAGAATAGCTAAGTCCACAATCTCAGGCTCACGCGCAGCATTTTCAATCACTGTCACCCCATCAGCCAGGGTCGCCGCCATCATCAAGTTCTGCGTAGCACCAACACTTGGGAAATCCATATAGATATGAGCTCCATGTAAGCGATCAGCCTTGGCTTCGATATAACCAGCTGTCTGACTAATCTTAGCCCCCATAGCTTCCAGACCTTTCAAATGAAGATCAATAGGACGGCTACCAATCGTACAACCACCTGGCATGGATACCTTAGCATGACCTACACGGGCAAGAATTGGTCCCAAGACAACGATAGATGCACGCATCTTGCTGACATACTTGTAAGGAGCTTCCTCAGTGATATCGCCAGTCGCGTCCACCTCAACAAGATGAGCTTCTTCATTAAAATCCACCTTGGCATTTAAACCACGAACCACCTGATTCATAGTGAAAACATCTGACAAGATAGGAACATTCTGCAAGACGGTCTTTCCTTCACTTGCTAGAATAGTCGCTGCCAACAAAGGCAAGACTGCATTCTTTGCTCCTTCGATCGTAACACTTCCTACCAGACGATTATCGCCACCTTGAACCACAATTTTTTCCATACTTACTTCCTTTACATTTGATTTTATAATAATCCTCTAAGCGCTTCTTGCCACAACTGATATAGGCTGATAAAGAAAGAACTCATGATATAGCCCATGACAATGCTGAAAAAAGCTACCAATAAACGAACTTTTCCTGTATTCTCAGTTGTCACTTTTAAAACCTTTTCCCATCTAACAAGATTCTTTAAAAGGTAAAAACTCACATAAATAAAGAGCATGTGACTGCTTAGAGTGAATAATAATTGAACCATTTGACTATTATACCATCTTCTCTGTTTGTGCGCTAGTTTGGAAACTTAACTTAAAACTAGGGATTGTTTTTCAAGTAATCAATTGCATCTTGTAGGGTTTTAACTGGCACGATTTTCATATCCGTCTTGATTGTTTTGGCTGCTTCTAGGGCTGTCTGGTAGTTGTTTTTCGCATCTGGATGCGCTTTTTGTTCTTCTTCGCTAACAGGGTTATCAGGGGCAAAGAAAATAGCAGCACCTTCTCTAGCCGAAGCTACAACTTTCTTATCAATACCTCCAATGTCCCCCACATTACCATCGCGGTCAATGGTTCCTGTACCGGCAACGATACGACCATTACGAAGGCCAGGGTCAGCTATTTGGGTATAGATGGCCAGACTAAACATGAGACCTGCACTTGGTCCGCCGATACCAGCTGTTGAAAAGCGAATTGGGACATCACTGGTCACTTCTGTACGGTCAATCAAGCCGATTCCAATTCCATTTTTGCCATTTTCCAAGGTGATAATCTTACCTTCTGCAGACTTGGTTTGCCCATCCTCTTCATAGGTGACCTTGACGGAGTCCCCTAGTTTTTGAGAATTGACGTAATCAATCAAGTCTTTGGAACTGTCAAAGGTTTGATCATTGACTGCTGTGACCGTATCAGAGATGTTGAGAATCCCTTTAAAGGTTGAATTATCTGTCACGTTCAAGACATAAACCCCAAGATATTTTAGTTCAATATCCTTACCAGCTGTTTTTAGTCCTTGATACTTGGCCATGTTTTGTGATGTTTGCATGTAGAATTGATTGATCCGCATAAATTCCACATCGGAAGAACCACCTGTGGTCTCCTGAGCACTACGAATATCTGTAAAAGGCGTCAACCACGCATAAATCATAT
>CAURES010000090.1:0-3792 GCA_963523725.1 uncultured Streptococcus sp. | reverse complement strand
TATGTTCTTTCCAAACGCCTCCCCACTCTTCTAACTCAGTATTCCAGACTTCTTCGTAAATCCCTGCAACAGGCAGACCAATGGTAAAATCTTTTCGTTCAACAGGTGCCATATTAAAGACGCAGACTAGCATGTCGCCCTTCTTACCCTTACGGATGAAAGAAAGAACACTCTGGTCTCGATTATCCGCATCAATGATTTCAATACCATCATAGCTGGTATCGACTTCCCACAGACAGCGATGATCTTTGTAAAACTGGTTTAGCTGAGAAGTGAAATACTTCATCTTAGCATTCATTGGATCTTCTAGATTAGACCATTCCAACTGCTCTTCAGATCTCCATTCTAGGAATTGGCCGTATTCACTACCCATGAAGAGCAATTTCTTACCAGGGTGACAAATTTGGTAAGTGTAGATATTGCGCAAGCCTGCAAATTGATTATAGCGATCTCCCCACATCTTGTGCATCATACTCTTCTTGCCATGAACCACTTCGTCATGTGAGAATGGTAAGAGATAGTTTTCATTGAAAACATACATAAAGCTGAAAGTTACCAAATTAAAGTCATACTTACGGTAAATAGGGTCTTCTTCGTAGAATCGGAGGATATCATTCATCCAGCCCATATTCCACTTGTAGTCAAATCCTAGACCACCAAGCTCTTTCATTCCCGTAATCTTGGTTGCTGACGAACTTTCTTCTGCGATCATCATCACATCTGGATGTGCTAGTTTAATGACATCATTCAAACGTTGAAGGAAATAATATCCTTCATAGTTGAGATTGCCACCATCTTTATTAGGTGTCCATGGAGCATCATCGTAGTCAAGATAGAGCATGTTGCTAACTGCATCCACGCGAATACCATCTAAATGGTAAAAGTCAATCCAAAACTTAATACTAGAAATCAAGAAGGACTGGACTTCATTCTTTCCAAGGTCAAAATTGAGTGCTCCCCAACCATAGTTATGAGCCTTATTATGGTCTTGGTACTCAAAAGTCGGTGTTCCATCATAATAGGCCAAGGCATCATCATTGATAGTAAAGTGACCAGGTACCCAGTCTACAATAACGCCTATATTGTTTAAGTGACATTCCTCAACAAAATCTTGAAACTCTTCAGGGCGACCATAGGCATGCTCTAAAGCGAAGTAACCCATAAGCTGGTAACCCCAACTCAAACCGAGAGGGTGAGACATCAAAGGCATAAACTCAATGTGAGTATAGTTCATCTCAACTAGGTAAGGAATGAGTTCATCTTTCAATTGAGCAAAACTATAAGGACTTCCATCTGGATTTCTCTTCCACGATCCAGCATGAACTTCGTAGATATTGACAGGACGTTCAAAGAAAGTCCAACGTTTTCTGCGAGCTAACCAAAGCCCATCCTTCCATTTCTTTTCTGGAATCTCTGTTAAAATAGCTCCAGTACCCGGACGTGCCTCATACCGTACAGCCAAAGGATCAATCTTCATCAGCTGATGACCATTTGCACGCGTGATATGATACTTATAAATTTGACCTTCTTGAGCAAGAGTGGTAAAGACTTCCCAGACTCCAAATTCATTTCGTTCCATCGGAATTTGATTTTCTACCCAATTGGTGAAATCCCCCACCAAGTGGACAGCCTGAGCATTGGGAGCCCACACACGAAATGTATAACCGTACTCTCCATTTACTTCTTCCCTATGTGCTCCTAGATAATGCTGAAGGTGAAAATTTTCTCCTGTCATAAAGGTGCGCAAAGCTTCTCTTTTATCCATAATACCCCCTCTTTTCTGTAAGCGTTTTCTATAGATTTATTATACTACCTTTTTAGGGAAGATTCAAGTAAATTACGGAATTTGCAAAAAAATCTTTTGAAAGTCTTCAACAAATTCACTGATGTGTTCACTTGTAAATCAAGAAATTTTCAAACAGATTATGAAAACGAATTGTTTTTTTACAATACTATCATAAAGTTCGTCATTTTACTAATAAAATTGTTGTTTTAAAGTAAAAAATAAAACCAGGAAAACAATTTCCTGACTTTACATTTCATTTCACATCAAAAACAATGGATTTGACATTTGTCATCGCTTCAATGCTATATTTAATTCCTTGAACACCAGCACCAGAACCTTTGACACCAAGGAAGGGGAAATTATCTGGACCACGTTGGGTTTTATTATTAATATGAACTGTACCCACTTCAAGTTTTTCAGCAATTTCAAAGGCCTTTTTGAAATCATTTGTAAAGACTGAGGATTGAAGGCCGAATTCAGATTCGTTGGCAAAGGCAATTGCTTCTTCTACATTAGCCACACGAATAATTGGTAAAACAGGGCCAAATGGCTCTTCCCATGCTACTTTCATATCTTTTGTAACTTGGTCAAAAAGCACTGGCCAGAGAAGATTGCTCTCACGTTTGATTGGTGTAAGAGCCTGAGCCCCTTTTTCTTGCGCATCCTCAATCAAGCCCCAGATGAAGTCGGCTGAAGCATTGTCAATAACAGGTGTAATATCAGCATTGTCAAATGGATCACCAACTGTTAATTTAGCAACCTCTGCTTGAAGCAAAGTAACTAATGTATCTGCTACACTTTCAAGAACAATGACCCGTTTAATGGCCGTGCAACGTTGGCCTGAGTAGCTAAAGGCACCCGCAACAATTTGCTTGGCAGCATGTTCCAAATCTGCATCTTCTAGTACAAGAGCTGCATCTTTCCCACCAAGCTCCAACATGATAGGACGCATACCAGCTAAACGACCAATACGTTCTCCAATAGGAGTTGAACCTGTAAAGTTGATGAAGTTGACTTCTTTGTGCTCAATGATATAATCTCCAATTTCTGAACCACGACCCGTAATAGTATTGAAAACACCTGCTGGAATCCCTGCTTCTTCAAAGGCTTTAGCCAACAAGAGACCAGAAATGGAACCTTGTGTTGGTGGCTTAAACATAACCACATTCCCTGCAATCAAGGCCGGAGCAATCTTAGATCCAGAAAGGTTGACTGGATAGTTAAAGGGAGCAATAGCTAGCACGACTCCAACCGGCTCACGACGGACAACAGCCAGTTTATTTTTACTTGCTGCCTCAAAACCACCACCTTCCATTGCTTGTCCAGTGATACGGAGACCTTCCTCAGCAGCATAACGAATCAAGTCTGCTGTACGCACGACTTCTCCAATTGCTGCTTTAATCCCTTTTGCTACTTCTTTGGCAAGGATAGTACCAATTTCTTCCTTATCGCGTTCTAAAATAGCTGCTGTTTTATGCAAATAAGCCGCACGTTCAACTGCTGATAAAGCTCGCCATGCTGGCAATGCTGCACGCGCAGCTTGCATAGCCTCATCTACTTCTGCTTGGCTCATAGCGGGTACTGTCCCTAATTCTTCTTGATTGATTGGTGAATAAATCGTAATTTCTTTTTCAGATGATTTCCATTCTCCATTTACTAAATTCTGATATCTTGTCAAATTCTCGTCCTCCTGAAAATGATTAAGATATATTTTACCAAATTTTCAGAAAATTACAACCCTTTTTGCAATATTTTTGAGATTATTTTCACAAGCTTGACTTTTCAAACTATTTGAACTCTTTTGTTAAGCAGTCAGTACAAAAAGAAAAGGCTTATATGAACTAAACCTTTTTCTTGCTATGTTATTTTTCATTGACTTTTGTGATTTCTAGTATCAAGATATCCTAGAAATTATACGACATACTTGATAACTTTTGATTTTTTCTACAAGACTTTAAAGACGCTGGCACTGACGCCACCAACCATGTCTTTATCACTTAAATGGC
>CAURES010000089.1:0-3914 GCA_963523725.1 uncultured Streptococcus sp. | reverse complement strand
TTTTTTCAAGTTTTTTGCTTATAGATGAAGAAATCACTGAAATACTTTCTAATAAAACAAGCAAATCAGCAAAAAAACCACGACAAGATAATATTGACGCGGGTTGTAGTTTCAAAAAAAATATCAATTGACCTGACTAGCAATCTGTAAGAGTGCCTTTTCAAAAAGGAAACTCTTTTCATAAAGACCTGTTTTAATCTGATAGTCTGTCTCAATCAAATAAGAAATAGCTTGCTTCAAAAAGCTCAAGGAAAGTCCTCGCGCATCTCTCAGCGCAAACTTGATTTGATAAGGATTTGGATTGCGTCCGAGAAAACTTCCTAGACTACTTGCAATCTGCGATTCTGTTTGCCCAGACTCCGACAAAATCTTCACCTGAGTAAAAGTCCGAAATTGTCCCAGCATGACTGCAATGAGCTTGATTTCGTCTTCCCCTTGCAAGGTCAAGTCTCTAACCAAGTCGCGCGCCTGGTCCATCTTTTTAGTCAAAATAAACTGAGTTAAATCAAAAATATTATCCTGTAAGGTCTTGGGAATTGCGTTAACAATATCCTCTTCCTCGATAACAGAGTCTTCCTTATAGGACTGTAAAAAGAGGAGATTTTTCTGGATTTCGCTAAATTGAAAACCAGACTTGATGAGGAGATTTTCAAAAGAATGATTAGCAAACTGCAGACCTTGTTTCTGGCTCCACTTTTGGAAATACTGGCGCAATTCTTGTTCTTTGGCTTCTACTGCATCAAAGACCTTGGCATCACGCTTCAGTAATTTAACCAACCGTCTTTTACTATCCAGCTTTCCTTCTGCAAAGATTAACAACTTGGTTGTTGGTGAAGGATTGTCAAGATATTCCTCAAATGACTTGAGCTCATCATCTGTCAAAAAGCGCTTTTTAGCAGTCGTGATATCGACAAAATGATCCAATATCACGATTTTTTCATCCGCAAAGAAAGGAAGGCTGACTAACTCCAGTTCCACATCTTTGTAGACCACTTCTTTCATATCAAAGTAGGCAAAGTTGAGGTCGGCAGAATCATAGCCAATCTGTTTCAATACTTGACTCTTCATAACTTCAAACAGACCCTGGTCTGTCCCTGTAAAAAGGCTCAGGCTAGGTAAATTTGATAAAGTCAACTTCTGGCTTTCTTCAATAGCTAGCATCTTCTCTCCTTTCTTCTGATTTTTTAATGAATTTAATCAATATAGCGCAATTTCCCACGGAAATCTTCTAGGCTCTCGTACCCTTTTTCCGCCATGATTGCTTTCAGTTCATTGGTAATACGTTCGAAAGCACCGACGCCTTCTTTGTGAAGGGTGGTTCCCACCTGCACCATACTCGCTCCACAGAGGATATGTTCAAAGGCATCACGACCAGTCAACACGCCACCTGTTCCGATAATTTGGATTTGAGGATTTAAACGTTGATAAAAGGCGTGAACATTGGCTAGAGCAGTTGGTTTGATATACTCTCCACCAATGCCCCCAAAACCATTTTTAGGACGAATAACGACGGACTCATCTTCTATATAAAGGCCGTTTCCGATAGAGTTGACGCAGTTGACAAACTTGAGCGGATATTTGTTAAAAATAGCTGCCGCTTGGTCAAAGTGAACAATATCAAAATATGGTGGCAATTTAATTCCAAGAGGTTTGGTGAAGTAGGCAAACACCTCTGCCAAAATCCGGTCTGTTGTCTCAAAATCATAGGCAATCTGAGGTTTTCCTGGAACATTTGGACAGGAGAGGTTTAGCTCAGTCAGACCACGAAAATCACTCTCTTGGACTTTTTTCAAGATAGTATGGGTTTCCTCTGGAGACATTCCAACTAGAGATAGGAAGAAAGTTCGGTTTGGCTCTTTTTCCTGTAAATCCAAAAGATAGTCCAAATAATAGTCTAAGCCCTTATTTGGTAAGCCCATAGAGTTGATAGAACCAAGTGGAACATCTTGATAACGTGGCTCAGGATTTCCCTGACGAAAGTCCAAGGTCGCTGTCTTGGTCACAAAAGTTCCTGCCGCTGAGTTTTTAACCCCTTCTAACTCCTCTATCGTCATACAAGCCACACCTGCTGCATTCATCAAACAATTGTCAAACTCAAAACCAGCAATTTGTGTTTTCGTTGATACCATGATTCTGATCCTCCAGATTCCTTTTATTGCTAATATTATACCATATTTTCACAATTTCTTTTTGAGAAAGATATTTACAAGAAAAAGGTTCGTATTTTATAAATTAAAGAGAAATCTGGAACTGAATTGATAGAATTTTTAGAAAATTTTTGTTTTTCTCTTTACAGTTAAAAAAAATTCTGCTATAATGACACACATAATTAAATTAGAATTTAAGGAGAACGATATGACATCTGCTAAAGAATATATCCAAAGCGTGTTTGAAACTGTAAAAGCTCGTAACGGGCACGAGGCTGAATTCCTCCAAGCTGTTGAAGAATTTTTCAACACTTTAGAACCTGTATTTGAAAAACACCCTGAGTATATCGAAGAAAATATCTTGGCACGTATTACTGAGCCAGAGCGCGTGATTTCTTTCCGTGTTCCTTGGGTTGACCGTGATGGAAACATTCAAGTAAACCGTGGTTACCGTGTTCAATTCAACTCAGCTGTTGGACCATATAAAGGCGGACTTCGTTTCCACCCAACTGTAAACCAAGGGATCTTGAAATTCCTCGGATTTGAACAAATCTTCAAAAATGTCTTGACTGGACTTCCTATCGGTGGAGGTAAAGGTGGATCAGACTTCGATCCTAAAGGTAAAACAGATGCTGAAGTGATGCGCTTCTGCCAAAGCTTCATGACTGAATTGCAAAAACACATCGGACCATCACTTGACGTACCTGCTGGTGATATCGGTGTTGGTGGACGTGAAATTGGTTACCTTTACGGTCAATACAAACGCCTTAACCAATTTGATGCTGGTGTCTTGACTGGTAAACCTCTTGGATTTGGTGGTAGCTTGATTCGTCCAGAAGCAACTGGTTACGGTTTGGTTTACTACACTGAAGAAATGCTTAAAGCTAACGGTAACAGCTTTGCTGGTAAGAAAGTGGTTATTTCAGGTTCTGGTAACGTTGCTCAATACGCTCTTCAAAAAGCGACTGAACTTGGTGCAACTGTTATCTCTGTATCTGATTCAAATGGTTATGTCATCGATGAAAATGGTATCGACTTCGATCTTTTGGTTGACGTTAAAGAAAAACGTCGCGCTCGTTTGACTGAGTATGCAGCTGAGAAAGCAACTGCTACTTATCATGAAGGTTCTGTATGGACTTACGCTGGAAACTATGACATCGCTCTTCCATGTGCGACTCAAAACGAAATCAACGGTGAAGCAGCTAAACGTTTGGTTGCTCAAGGCGTTATCTGTGTATCTGAAGGTGCTAACATGCCAAGCGACCTTGATGCTATCAAAGTTTACAAAGAAAATGGTATCTTCTACGGACCTGCCAAAGCTGCCAACGCTGGTGGTGTAGCCGTTTCAGCCCTTGAAATGAGCCAAAATAGTCTTCGCCTCTCATGGACTCGTGAAGAAGTTGATGGACGTCTCAAAGACATCATGACAAACATCTTCAACACAGCTAAAACAACTGCTGAAACATACGGTCTTGATAAAGACTACCTTGCAGGAGCTAACATTGCTGCCTTTGAAAATGTAGCAAACGCTATGATTGCACAAGGTATTGTTTAAGATTCATTTGCTTAATCCTCAATCATTACGATTGGGGATTTTTAGCTTGAATTAAACAGTTGGAAAATTACTTACTCGTCCCCTTTTTTTCCCCTTCTTGAACAAAAAGAAAAACCGCTACTCCTAAGAATAGCGGTTTAATCATGTTTTTAAGCTGCTAATGTAGTCGCTCTATTATTTAAGAGTAACTGAAGCTCCAGCTTCTTCCAATT
>CAURES010000088.1:0-4090 GCA_963523725.1 uncultured Streptococcus sp. | reverse complement strand
GCGTGGAGCATAAGCCGACTTGTTTTTGATTTACTATTATAGAGAGGGTCCCCCAGGATAGGAAGATTATGATGCGAAAGGTGGACACGAATCTGATGGGTTCGCCCGGTCTTTAGTTTGCAACGAACCAAGGAAGTTTTGTTTGGAAATTGCTTTAATCTGCTTACATGCGTTTCAGCATATTGCCCATTTTTTGTATCAACTATTCGCTTTCTGCGATCATGGCGATCACGTCCGATTTTGTCTTTGAAAACAAGTTCTTTGCTGCTGATATTTCCGTCAACGAGTGCCCAATATTCTCTAGAAATCTCTTTTTTCTCCAATAAGCGGTTGAGAATGGGGAGGATAAAAGGATTTTTGGCAAAGAGAACCAAGCCACTGGTTTCCATGTCCAGACGATGAACGACATAGCAGGTTTGGCCAACATAGGCACTGACATGGTTAAGAAGGGCGATTTCGTTTGGCTGATTACCATGCGTTTTCATCCCCTCTGGTTTGTTCACAATAATTAAGTGTTGATCTTGATAAACTTCCTGAACGAGGTTTGGGTTGCCCCAAGGAATTTCTTTTTCGGGATAATCTTCCTCGTCAAAAGTCAACTGGCAAACATCTCCAGGATTCACCATCTCGTTCCAGTGAACTTCTCGCTGATTAATCAAAATGTGTTTCTTGATTCTCAAAAAATGACGGATTTTTCTAGGGATGAGGAGTTGCTCCTCAAGTAATTGCTTTACCGTCATTTGAGGTAGAGAGTCTGGCAATGTAAATGTGAATTTCATACAGATATTGTAACAAAAAAAGCCCTATTTGGATAGGAAATAGCTAAATTCTTGTCTTCCTATGATGAAGATGATAAAATAAACGCATGAAATTAGATAAATTATTTGAGAAATTTCTTTCTCTTTTTAAAAAAGAAACAAGTGAACTAGAGGACTCTGATTCTACTAGCTTACGTCGTTCTCGCAGTGATCGAAAAAAAATAGCCCAAGTGGGTCCGATTCGAAAATTCTGGCGTCGCTATCATCTAACAAAGATTGTCCTTATACTAGGTTTGAGTGCAGGCTTGCTAGTTGGAACCTATTTGTTTGCTGTAGCTAAGTCAACCAATGTTAACGATTTGCAAAACGCCTTGAAAACTCGGACTATCATTTTTGACCGTGAAGAAAAGGAGGCTGGTGCCTTGTCTGGTCAAAAAGGAACTTATGTTGAATTGACTGATATCAGTAAAAATTTGCAGAATGCCGTTATTGCGACAGAAGACCGTTCTTTTTATAAAAATGATGGGATTAACTATGGTCGTTTCTTCTTGGCGATTGTAACTGCTGGTCGTTCAGGTGGTGGTTCTACTATTACCCAACAGCTGGCTAAAAATGCCTATCTGTCGCAGGATCAAACTGTTGAGAGAAAAGCGAAAGAATTTTTCCTTGCTTTAGAATTAACAAAAAAATATAGTAAGGATCAAATTCTAACCATGTACCTTAACAACGCTTATTTTGGAAATGGTGTGTGGGGTGTAGAAGATGCGAGTAAGAAATACTTTGGAGTTTCTGCGTCAGAAGTGAGTTTGGATCAAGCTGCGACTCTGGCAGGGATGCTCAAAGGGCCGGAACTGTATAATCCTTTGAATTCCGTACAAGATTCGACTAATCGTCGCGACACTGTCTTGCAAAATATGCTTGCAGCGGGTTACATTGATAAAAACCAAGAAACCGAAGCTGCAGAAGTTGATATGACTTCGCAATTGCACGATAAGTATGAAGGAAAAATCTCAGATTACCGCTATCCTTCTTACTTTGATGCGGTGGTTAATGAAGCTGTGTCTAAGTATAATTTAACAGAGGAAGAAATTGTAAATAATGGCTACCGCATTTACACAGAGCTGGACCAAAATTACCAAGCAAATATGCAGGTTGTCTATGAAAACACATCGCTATTTCCGAGGGCAGAGGATGGAACATTTGCTCAATCAGGAAGTGTAGCTCTCGAACCGAAAACAGGTGGAGTTCGTGGAGTTGTCGGTCAAGTTGCTGACAATGATAAAACTGGATTCCGGAATTTCAACTATGCAACTCAATCAAAACGTAGCCCTGGTTCTACAATTAAGCCTTTAGTTGTTTATACACCAGCAGTTGAGGCAGGTTGGGCTTTGAATAAGCTCTTGGATAACCATACCATGAAGTATGACAACTATAAGGTAGATAACTATGCAGGAATCAAAAAGAGTCGAGAAGTTCCCATGTATCAAGCCTTGGCAGAATCGCTTAATCTACCTGCTGTTGCTACTGTTAATGATTTGGGCGTCGACAAGGCTTTTGAGGCAGGCGAAAAATTCGGACTCAACATGGAAAAGGTCGACCGTGTTCTTGGTGTCGCCTTGGGAAGTGGTGTCGAAACCAATCCTCTGCAAATGGCTCAAGCATATGCTGCCTTTGCAAATGAAGGTTTAATGCCTGAAGCTCATTTTATTAGTAGAATTGAAAATGCTAGTGGTCAGGTTATTGCGAGTCATAAAAATTCACAAAAACGGGTGATTGATAAAGCTGTAGCTGACAAGATGACTAGTATGATGTTGGGAACATTCACCAATGGTACCGGTATTAGTTCATCGCCTGCAGACTATGTCATGGCAGGAAAAACTGGTACAACTGAAGCTGTTTTTAATCCGGAATACACAAGTGACCAGTGGGTAATTGGTTATACTCCGGATATAGTGATTAGTCACTGGCTTGGTTTCCCTACCACTGATGAAAGCCACTATCTAGCAGGATCTACTTCAAACGGTGCAGCCCATGTCTTTAGAAATATTGCAAATACCATTTTACCTTATACGCCAGGAAGTACCTTTACAGTTGAAAATGCTTATAAGCAAAATGGAATTGCACCAGCTAACACAAAAAGACAAGTACAAACCAATGATAATAGCCAGACAGATGATAATTTGTCTGATATTCGAGGACGTGCGCAAAGTCTAGTAGATGAGGCTAGCCGGGCTATCTCAGATGCGAAGATTAAGGAAAAGGCTCAAACAATATGGGATTCGGTAGTCAATCTATTTCGCTAAGATGCTTGTCAAAGCCTAGCTTTCTTGTTATAATAGATAAGATGGAGGCGTTATGGCACTAAAAAAAGCAAGTCTAGCTTGTGCGGTTTGTGGCTCTAGAAACTATTCAATCAAGATTAGTGGAAACCCCAAGCCTACACGACTAGAAGTAAATAAATTTTGTAAGCATTGTGGTAAGTACACTACACACAGAGAAACGAGATAGGAGAGAGCGATGCATTTTATTGGAGATATTTTTAGACTTCTTAAAGACACAACATGGCCAACTCGCAAGGAAAGCTGGAGAGATTTTCGTTCTATAATGGAATACACAGCTTTCTTTGTAGTAATTATTTACATTTTTGACCAGTTGATTGTTTCAGGTTTGATTCGATTTATTAACATTTTTTAGAAGAGTAGTGAAAGTACACTAAAAATCTTCTATTTATGAAAGGAAATATCATGGATAGTTTTGATAAAGGGTGGTTTGTTTTACAAACTTATTCTGGTTATGAAAATAAGGTAAAAGAAAATCTATTACAACGTGCACAAACCTACAATATGTTGGATAATATTCTACGCGTTGAAATTCCAACACAAACAGTGCAAGTTGAAAAAAATGGAAAGAGAAAAGAAGTAGAAGAAAATCGCTTTCCAGGTTATGTTCTTGTAGAAATGGTCATGACAGATGAAGCTTGGTTTGTTGTTCGAAACACACCAAATGTTACAGGATTCGTCGGATCTCACGGAAATAGATCAAAACCAACTCCATTATTGGAACAAGAAATTCGTGATATCTTGGTTTCTATGGGACAAACTGTACAAGAGTTTGATATCGATGTTGAAGTTGGTCAAACTGTACGTATTATTGATGGTGCTTTTGCAGACTACACTGGTAAGATTACAGAAATTGATAACAACAAAGTGAAGATGATTATCTCTATGTTTGGTAATGACACAGTTGCAGAAGTAAACCTAAACCAAATCGCAGAATTATAACCCAAAGAGAGGCAAGACCTCTCTTTTTTGTGCAGTTGAGGAGGTAAAGGG
>CAURES010000087.1:0-4114 GCA_963523725.1 uncultured Streptococcus sp. | reverse complement strand
AAACAGCGGTGACTGGTTTGGCACGCTCTGTCAAGTCTGATATTGATGCTTGTTACGAGGCCCTCAAGGATGCCAAGTATCCACAGGTTCACATCTTTATCGCTACCAGTCCGATTCATCGTAAGTATAAGCTCAATAAGAGCAAGGAAGAGATTCTAGAAGCTATTAAGGAGCATGTTTCTTATGCCCGTTCTAAGTTTGAGATTGTCGAATTCTCTCCTGAGGATGCGACCAGAACGGAGTTGGATTTCCTCTTACAAGTCGTTCAAACAGCGGTCGATGCAGGGGCGTCTTATATCAATATTCCTGATACGGTAGGATTTACCACACCAGAGGAATATGGAGCTATCTTCAAACACTTGATTGAGAATGTCAAGACAGATCGTCAGATTATCTATTCACCACACTGTCATGATGACCTCGGAATGGCAGTAGCTAATAGCCTTGCTGCTGTCAAGAATGGTGCAGGACGTGTCGAAGGGACTATCAACGGTATTGGGGAGCGAGCTGGAAATGCTGCTTTGGAAGAAATAGCAGTGGCCCTCAATATTCGCCAAGATTACTATCAAGCAGAAACTAGTATTGTTTTAAATGAAACCATCAATACGTCAGAAATGGTTTCTCGCTTCTCAGGTATTCCAGTTCCTAAAAACAAGGCTGTGGTCGGTGGCAATGCCTTTTCTCACGAATCTGGTATTCACCAAGACGGAGTCCTTAAAAATCCTCTTACCTATGAAATCATCACTCCTGAATTAGTCGGTGTTAAGAGTAATAGTCTTCCGCTTGGAAAATTGTCTGGTCGCCATGCCTTTGTTGAGAAACTAAGAGAACTGGCCCTAGACTTTACAGAAGAGGACATCAAACCACTCTTTGCTAAGTTCAAGGCATTGGCCGATAAGAAACAAGAAATCACAGATGCAGATATTCGAGCGCTGGTCGCTGGAACTATGGTTGAAAACCCAGAAGGCTTCCACTTTGATGATTTACAACTGCAAACCCATGCAGATAATGACATTGAAGCACTTGTTAGCCTGGCCAATATGGATGGTGAGAAGGTCGAATTTAATGCGTCAGGACAAGGTTCTGTTGAGGCAATATTTAACGCTATCGATAAGTTCTTTAACCAATCCGTCCGCTTGGTGTCCTATACTATTGATGCGGTGACAGATGGAATTGATGCCCAAGCTCGGGTCTTGGTCACTGTTGAAAACAGAGATACAGAAACCATCTTTAATGCAGCGGGTCTTGATTTCGATGTGTTGAAGGCTTCGGCTATTGCCTACATCAATGCCAATACCTTTGTTCAAAAAGAGAATGCTGGTGAGATGGGACGCAGTGTTTCTTACCGCGATATGCCTAGTGTGTAAAGGAGAAGGCTATGATAAAGAAAATAGTAGCTCTAGCAGGGGACGGAATTGGCCCAGAAATCATGGAGGCTGGTTTAGAGGTCCTGGAGGCTCTAGCTAAAAAAACAGGCTTTGTCTATGAAATAGACAAACGACCTTTTGGAGGTGCAGGTATTGATGCTGCAGGGCATCCCTTACCTGCTGAAACCCTCAAGGCAAGTAGAGAAGCAGATGCCATTCTCCTAGCGGCTATCGGGAGTCCTCAGTATGATGGAGCAGCGGTTCGGCCTGAACAAGGACTGCTGGCTCTACGTAAGGAACTCAATCTCTATGCTAATATTCGCCCTGTTAAGATTTTTGAGAGTCTCAAGCATTTGTCACCACTAAAATCAGAACGAATTGCTGGGGTTGACTTTGTCGTGGTGCGGGAGTTGACAGGTGGGATTTACTTTGGAGATCATATTCTTGAAGAGCGAAAAGCGCGTGATATCAACGACTATAGCTATGAGGAAGTGGAGCGGATTATTCGCAAAGCCTTTGAAATTGCAAGAAATCGCAGAAAAATCGTTACCAGCATTGATAAGCAAAATGTGTTGGCAACATCAAAACTTTGGCGGAAAGTAGCTGAGGAAGTCGCGCATGATTTTCCAGATGTGACCTTGGAACACCAGTTAGTGGACTCAGCTGCCATGCTTATGATTACCAATCCTGCCAAGTTTGATGTTATTGTAACGGAGAATCTTTTCGGAGATATTCTCTCGGATGAATCAAGCGTTCTATCTGGCACACTTGGAGTTATGCCATCAGCCAGTCATTCTGAAAAGGGTCCAAGTCTCTATGAACCTATTCACGGTTCAGCACCTGATATTGCTGGTCAAGGCATTGCAAATCCTATCTCCATGATTTTATCAGTGGCCATGATGTTGAGAGATAGTTTTGGTCGTTATGAGGATGCAGAGCGTATTGAGCGTGCTGTTGAAGCTAGTTTAGCGGCTGGCATTTTAACAAGAGATATAGGTGGACAGGCTTCGACTAAGGAAATGACAGAAGCTATTATTGCAAGGTTATGAAGTTAGACGAAAGAATTACTCTAGTCCTTTTGATTTGGAATGTCATGGTTTTCTTGATTTATGGCATTGACAAATCTAAGGCAAGGAGAAGAGTTTGGCGCATCCCAGAGAAAATCTTACTCATTTTAGCCGTTACTTGTGGTGGTTTTGGGGCCTGGTTAGCAGGAATCATCTTTCACCACAAGACTCGAAAATGGTATTTTAAAACAGTTTGGTTTCTTGGGATGGTGTCCACACTAGTAGCCTTATATTTTATTTGGAGGTAATGGATGGCAGGAAAATCGATTTTTGATAAATTATGGGACCGTCATGTCATCACAGGAGAAGAGGGGCAGCCCCAACTCATGTATGTGGACCAGCACTATATTCATGAAGTGACTAGTCCTCAAGCTTTTCAAGGATTACGAGATGCAGGTCGTAGATTGAGACGACCAGACTTGACATTTGGAACCTTTGACCACAATGTCCCGACAGTCAATATCTACGATATTCGAGATGTGATTTCTAAGGCTCAAATTGATAAGCTGGCTGAAAATGTTGAGGAGTTTGGGATCGAACATGCTGCCCACGGTTCTGAAAAACAGGGGATCGTTCATATGGTTGGTCCAGAAACAGGAAGGACGCAACCAGGAAAATTCATCGTCTGTGGAGATAGCCACACAGCAACCCACGGGGCTTTCGGAGCGATCGCTTTTGGAATTGGGACCAGTGAGGTCGAACATGTCTTCGCGACACAGACTCTCTGGCAGGTCAAACCCAAGAAAATGCTGGTAGAATTCACTGGTGTTCCTCAAAAAGGAGTTTATTCTAAGGATTTCATTCTAGCCTTGATTGCCAAGTACGGCGTTGCCTGTGGTGTTGGCTATGTGGTGGAATATCGGGGACAAGCGATTGATGCACTGAGCATGGAAGAGCGAATGACTATCTGCAATATGTCCATCGAGTTTGGTTCTAAGATGGGGATTATGAATCCGGACCAAACCACCTATGACTATCTTAAGGGACGAGAATGTGTTCCAGAGGACTTTGAAGAGGCTGTGGCGGATTGGAAAACAATTGTCAGTGATGAGGATGCCGTTTATGATAAGGTTATCCAGATGGATGTCTCAGACTTGGCTCCTATGGTGACCTGGGGAACCAATCCTGCTATGGGTGTTGACTTTGACAGTAGTTTCCCAGAAATTAAGGATATGAATGATGAACGAGCCTACAATTATATGGATTTGGAACCAGGTCAAAAGCCAGCTGATATTGAACTAGGTTATATCTTTATCGGCTCTTGTACAAATGCTCGTCTCAGCGACTTGCAACTGGCTGCGCGATTTGTTGAAGGGAAGAAAATAGCTCCTAATTTAACAGCTATCGTAGTTCCAGGCTCTCGTCCTGTCAAACGAGCTGCTGAGAAGTTGGGCTTGGACAAGGTTTTCCTAGATGCTGGTTTTGAGTGGAGAGACCCAGGTTGTTCTATGTGCCTAGGGATGAATCCAGACAAGGTCCCTGATGGTGTCCACTGCGCCTCAACAAGCAACCGCAACTTTGAAGACAGACAGGGATTTGGTGCTAAAACCCACCTCTGCAGTCCAGCCATGGCAGCAGCAGCAGCTATTGCAGGGCGCTTTGTAGATGTTCGACAAATGCCAGAAGCCCAGTAAGGAGAGGATATGGAGAAATTTACAGTTTATACGGGAACGACCGTTC
>CAURES010000086.1:0-4129 GCA_963523725.1 uncultured Streptococcus sp. | reverse complement strand
GTCTCTTTATGAAGTTAGTGGAGGAAGTCGGAGAAGTAGCTGAGGTTTTGAATGGCCGTTCTGGTAGAAAAGAGGGAGTTCAGGATTCTAACGAGGAACTAGCAAAAGAACTGGCTGATATCATTCACTATATCGTCGCAATAGCAGCTATTAATCATATTGACCTTACCAAGACTATCTTTGAGAAAGATAAAACTGCAGCCATTAAGTACCAACATGAACGAGATTTGGAAGGATTTTTGAAGGGGGACCTCTAAGACGATAAGAAATGATTTTTTACTAATAAAGAAGGTATTAGTAAATATAAGAAAGATAAAGCAAGGAAACTGGCAGTTTATATTATCAAAGTAAGGAATCTCCAAGAGGCAGATAAGTTAGAGCTTGTGAGACAAGAACGAGAAATGCAGATTAGACTCGTAGACTCCTTTTTACTCAATGAACTAGATAAACGGTGAAAGTAGGCATAAAAAACCAATCCTAGAAATAGCATCTAGGATTCTACTATGCTACAATTGAAAGATAGTCTCAAAGAATTCTAGTCAATCAATCTTGAGAATAGCTATTTTTAAAAGGAGTAACAGTCTATGAACGAGAAAACAAAAGCTTACCTAGCAGCCTTATCCTTTTCAGCAATCATTGGATTTTCTTTTTTATTTACTAAGATTGCTTTAGGCTATGCCAGTCCTCTCACAAACTTAGCGCATCGCTATACAATCGCAGCTTTAGTAATGGTTGTTCTTCATCAAACCAAACTTATTAAAGTGAGTTTAAGTAGAAAAGATATTTTTTCTATTCTTCCGATGAGTCTTTTCTATCCTCTTCTCTTTTTTATTTTTCAATCCTTTGCTTTACAGTATATATCGTCTTCTGAAGCTGGAATTTTACAGGCTCTTGTCCCGATTTTTACGCTCTTTTTAGCATCGGCCTTTCTCAAGGAAAAGACAAGCTTGCTGCAAAAGTTCTTTTTAATTTTATCCGTAGCAGGAGTAGTTTTCATCTTCCTTAGTAAAG
This sequence comes from uncultured Streptococcus sp., assembly GCA_963523725.1. GTDB lineage: Bacteria > Bacillota > Bacilli > Lactobacillales > Streptococcaceae > Streptococcus. Next base: position 3,118 of record CAURES010000086.1, on the reverse strand, counting down.
GAGCTAACTTTGGTACTGAGACTGCTAGCTTTGGCTTTCTTTTGATGTTGGGATCTGTTCTCGCAAATGCGATAAACAATATTCTCAGCAAGTCCACAGGAGGTCGCTATCGGGCCATGGATATGACAGCTGTTGTGATATTTGTTGGCTTCGTCACCTTTAATACACTGAGTCTGACCTCTCACTATCTAGAGGGGAACATATTAGCTTACTTTGCGCCACTTGGACAGGTGTCTTATTTGCTTTCAATTTTTTATTTGGGAATTCTAGCCTCTATAGTGACTGGTAGTCTCTCTATCTATGCTATTGTTCGACTTGGAGCATCGACTGTTAGTGTCTTTGGTAATCTTGGAACAGTTTTGACCATTCTAGCCGGAGCTCTTATCCTCCACGAACCAATTTATAGCTACCATGTGATAGGAGCCACTATGATTATTGCTGGAATTTTAGGCATGAATCTGATGAGAAAAAAGTAAAGATTGCATAGCAGTCTTTTTCTTAATCTAAATGATACAGAAAATTCAAAAATTTTAATAAAATTAAGTTTAGAAAACGATGATTTTAATATAGCATGATAAAATAGATAAAAAGAATAATACTAGGATAAAGAAGAGAGAGTTTAGAAATGAAGCAAAATGATATAGCTGAAGCTATTGCTTTTTATAACAGAAAAACTGAGACTCTGATACGTCACATTATACCAGTCGTAGATTGTGATTTGGTTGTTTATCATCGTCCTGGAAGCTCAAGTAAAGGACACATTATTTTTTATCATGGAGCTTGTGGCCGTAGTCAGATGTGGGCCCACCAGTATGATGCCTTTGAAGGATTTGACCTTTACTTTGTCAATGTTCGAGGGCAGGGTGAATCACCTATGAAAGTTGGCCTACCCGACTTAGAAGGCGCTGTTCAAGATGTAGATGCTATTTTGTCCTATTTCCAGTTGGATAAGGTGGTATTGGTTGGTCATTCTTGGGGAGGGAATCCACTTCAAGAGTACACCTATCGCCATCCAGAAAGAGTCCTAGCCTTGGTCATGGTAGATAGTTGGGGGCAGCATCGTTACCTATCAGATAAAGAGAGAAATCGCATAAAATATAGTTCCCTTATGTATAAAACGATTCCTTGGAAGTTGATTGCAGATAAGAACTCAAAAATGTGTACAGATAATCCTATCACAAGAGAATTAGTCAAGACGGCAATTATAGAAACTGGGAGAGATGTTTTCTTGAATCTTGGAATTACAGGTTTCTTAGCTGTCCATGAGATAGAAGGATATAAAGGAAATCCTCCCATTCTATTAGTAAGAGGCGAAAATGATTTTCCCAAACACCTAAAAATAATCTATGATGGGATCATTGCCTTAAATCCCAATGCGCGTCAAGTAACGATTTCAGACAGCAAACACCAACCGATGAATGATCATCCTGAAGAGTTTAATCAGATAATTGGTGAATTCTTTGAAGAAGTAGTAGCTCTGTAAGATGAGATTTATCCAACTTGAGAAAATACCTGGAACGTGATAAAATAAAAGATAAGGATTTTTAATAATTCATTATACAGAATGAGTGGATTTCTTTATGAAGAGGATTGAAGTATCTACAGAAATTGGTAGTCTCTCTGTTACTTATCAAAAGCAAAAGAAAATGCTAGTTTGTTTAAGTGGCGCGGGTTTGCTACCAAGTTATGAAAATTTTTCACTTATACTTGAAAAACTTCCTCCCACAATTGGTTATTTGACAATTGATTTTCCAAACACAGGTAGAAGTCCGATTCATGACCAAGCTGGAAAAAATATGGATAATCTTGCAGATGCGGTTTATGAAGTACTTGAAGAATTGGCGATTTCTGAATATATACTTTGTGCACATAGTTTGAGTGGAATTTTAGCTTGCAAATTGCTTAACAAACCAATTAAGTGTCATGCTTTAGTAGCAATTGAACCGACAACTAAAAAAGTCATGTTTGCTGATTTTTCAGAAAATCCTTATCCAGAAATGGAAGAGCAGATGAGGCTGATTGAGGAGTGTGGTCCTGAACTTTATTTTAAGAACTTAACTCAAGCCACATTTAGCCCTGAAACTAATAAAGAAATCTGGGAAATAATGCAAGAAAAAGGCTCAGAGTTGGAAAATCAAGATTCAGGATTTCAGATATCTGGAGAGATTACTGAGGAAGATTTTGAGAATGTATCTATAGAATCTTATATCCCTGTATTTATCTTTTGTCAGCCTTATAGAGAAAAAGAGTACAGAGAATCAGAATATTGGACTTCCAATACTAAACTCATTTTAGGAGGGAATCACCATTATTTACAGTGGTCAGAATCAGAAAAAATAGTGACTATTATTCGAGAATTGTCCGAATAATATGGATAGAAATAGAGTACAGGAGACAAGATGAACTACTTTAATGTTGGGAAAATCGTCAATACGCAAGGGTTGCAGGGTGAGATGCGAGTCTTGTCTGTGACAGATTTTGCAGAAGAACGGTTTAAAAAAGGGGCTGAGCTGGCCTTGTTTGATGAAAAAGATCAGTTTGTTCAAACAGTGACCATTGCTAGCCACCGTAAACAGAAGAACTTTGACATTATTAAATTCAAAGATATGTACCATATCAATGCTATTGAAAAGTACAAGGGATACAGTCTCAAGGTTGCTGAGGAAGATTTGAATGACCTAGACGATGGTGAATTCTACTATCACGAGATTATCGGTTTGGAAGTCTATGAGGGTGATAACTTGATTGGAACCATCAAAGAAATTCTGCAACCAGGTGCCAACGATGTCTGGGTGGTCAAGCGAAAAGGCAAGCGTGATTTGTTATTGCCTTATATCCCACCAGTGGTTCTCAATGTTGATATTCCAAATAACCGCGTCGATGTGGAAATCTTAGAAGGGTTAGACGATGAAGATTGATATTTTAACCCTTTTTCCAGAGATGTTTTCTCCGCTAGAGCACTCAATCGTTGGAAAGGCTCGAGAAAAGGGGCTCTTGGATATCCAGTATCATAATTTTCGAGAAAATGCTGAAAAGGCCCGTCACGTCGATGATGAACCATATGGAGGCGGTCAGGGGATGCTGCTCCGAGCCCAACCCATTTTCGATGCCTTTGATG
>CAURES010000085.1:0-4358 GCA_963523725.1 uncultured Streptococcus sp. | reverse complement strand
CCCACGATATGAACCATGCGATTGAGTATGGTAATCGTCTCATTATGCTCTATCAAGGCAAGATAGTGGTAGATGTCAAAGGAGAGGAGAAAAAGCATCTGACGGTTGAAGACCTCATGCATCTCTTCCAGAAAAATAGTGGCCAAAGTCTAGTTAGTGATGAATTGGTTTTGGGATAAAGAAAAAGGCTGAGATCCAGTGTCTCAGTCTTTTATTAGTACAAATGGATAGGTAGAAATATGAAATTGATACTCTTCTAAAATCTCTTCAAACCACGTCAGCTCTATCTGCAACCTGCGACTAGTTTCCTAGTTTGCTCTTTGATTTTCATTGAGAATAAACGTAGCAAGGAGCCCTCTTTCTCAGAAAAGCAGGGTTCTTTTTGCTGTCTATTCCATCCTTGAAAGCGTAAAACAAACTGGTCAGGGTGGCTAGTTTGTGGTATAATGAAAGAGACTCAAAAAGAAACAGGAGAAATATGATGGATTTACTATTAGCAATTGTATTGATTGTGCTAGCTTTTCTAGGAGGAGCTCTTGGAGGAATGTACTTGGTTCGTAAGCAAATTGAAAAAGAATTCGCTGACAACCCACGTTTGAATGCTGAAGCAGTTCGTACTCTTTTGAGTGCAAATGGTCAAAAACCAAGCGAAGCTAAGGTACAACAAGTTTACCACCAAATCATCCGCCAACAAAAGGCAGCCCTTGCTAACAATAAAAAGAAAAAATAAATAAGGAAAAGTCTGGGATGAAAGTTCCAGACTTCTCACTATGTTGCTTATGGTTTAGGGATGAGACTTTTTCCTTGCATTCTATTGATATTTGATTATGATTAAGAGAGATAGTTATTGATTAGGCTGTCATTATTCAGTTCATAAGGAACGGTAATCATAATGAACTATCAATCAGAAAAAAGACTAGAAAGAAGACTGTATGGATAATCGACCAATTGGTTTTTTGGATTCGGGTGTCGGGGGCTTGACCGTTGTGCGCGAGCTCATGCGCCAGCTTCCCCATGAAGAAATCGTCTATATTGGAGATTCGGCACGGGCGCCCTATGGTCCCCGTCCTGCTGAGCAAATTCGTGAATATACTTGGCAGTTGGTCAACTTTCTCTTGACCAAGGATGTCAAAATGATTGTCATTGCTTGTAACACTGCGACTGCGGTCGTCTGGGAAGAAATCAAGGCTCAACTAGACATTCCCGTCCTAGGTGTGATTTTGCCAGGAGCTTCGGCAGCTATCAAGTCCAGTCAAGGTGGGAAAATCGGAGTGATTGGAACGCCCATGACGGTACAATCAGACATCTACCGTCAGAAAATCCATGATTTGGATCCGGACTTACAGGTGGAGAGTTTGGCCTGTCCCAAGTTTGCTCCCTTGGTGGAGTCTGGTGCCCTGTCAACCAGTGTCACCAAGAAAGTGGTCTATGAAACCCTGCGTCCCTTGGTTGGAAAGGTGGATAGCCTGATTTTGGGCTGTACCCATTATCCACTCCTCCGCCCCATCATCCAAAATGTCATGGGGCCCAAGGTTCAACTTATCGATAGTGGGGCAGAGTGCGTACGGGACATTTCAGTCTTACTTAATTATTTTGAAATCAATCGTGGTCGCGATGCTGGACCACTCCATCACCGTTTTTACACAACAGCCAGCAGCCAAAGTTTTGCACAAATTGGTGAAGAATGGCTGGAAAAAGAGATTCATGTGGAGCATGTAGAATTATGACAAATAAAATTTATGAATACAAGGATGACCAGGACTGGTATGTCGGCTCATATAGTATTTTTGGTGGTGTCCGGACTTTGACTGATGAAGACTTGGATTTTCCTCTAGTTGGATTGGCCAAAATCTTTCGAGACGAGGAACGAGGTTTTCCACTTTCAGTTACTGTTTTACGCTATGGTTCTCCCTACCGTTTATTGTCTTTTGTAGTAGATATCCTTAACCAAGAAATGGGACGAAATTTGGAAGTTATTCAACGTCAGGGAGCCCTGCTCTTGGTTGAAAATGGGCAGCTCTTGTATGTAGAATTGCCTAAAGAAGGGGTCAATGTTCATGATTTCTTTGAGACAAGCAAGGTCAGAGAAACCTTATTGATTGCGACTCGTAACGAGGGCAAGACCAAGGAATTCCGAGCTATCTTTGATAAGTTAGGCTACGATGTGGAAAATCTTAATGACTATCCTGACCTGCCTGAAGTAGCTGAAACAGGCATGACTTTTGAAGAAAATGCCCGCCTCAAGGCAGAAACCATTTCTCAATTAACGGGCAAGATGGTTTTGGCAGATGACTCAGGTCTCAAAGTCGATGTCCTTGGTGGCTTGCCAGGTGTCTGGTCAGCTCGTTTCGCAGGTGTGGGAGCAACTGACCGTGAAAACAATGCCAAACTCTTGCACGAATTGGCCATGGTCTTTGAACTCAAGGACCGCTCGGCTCAATTCCATACAACCCTAGTCGTAGCCAGTCCAAACAAGGAAAGCTTGGTTGTTGAAGCAGACTGGCCAGGCTACATTAACTTTGAACCTAAGGGTGAAAATGGATTTGGTTACGATCCTCTCTTCCTTGTAGGAGAGACAGGCAAGTCCTCAGCTGAATTAACCCTTGAAGAAAAAAATAGTCAATCTCACCGTGCCTTAGCCGTTAAGAAACTTTTGGAGGTATTTCCATCATGGCAAAGCAAACCATCATTGTAATGAGCGATTCTCATGGCGATAGCTTGATTGTGGAAGAAATCCGTGATCGCTATGTGGGCAAAGTTGATGCCGTTTTTCATAACGGCGATTCTGAACTGCGTCCCGATTCTCCCCTTTGGGAAGGCATCCGCGTTGTTAAAGGGAACATGGACTTCTACGCCGGCTACCCAGAACGTTTGGTGACTGAGCTTGTTTCGACCAAGATTATCCAAACCCATGGTCACTTGTTTGACATCAATTTCAACTTTCAAAAGTTGGACTACTGGGCTCAGGAAGAAGAGGCCGATATCTGTCTCTATGGTCACTTGCATGTGCCAAGTGCTTGGATGGAAGGAAAGACCCTCTTTCTAAATCCAGGTTCTATCAGTCAACCACGTGGGACCATCAGAGAATGTCTCTATGCTCGTGTGGAGATTGATGACAGTTATTTCAAAGTGGACTTTTTGACACGAGACCATGAGGTGTATCCAGGCTTGTCCAAGGAGTTTAGCCGATGATTGCCAAGGAGTTTGAGACTTTCTTGTTGGGGCAGGAGGAAACTTTTTTGACCCCTGCTGAAAATCTAGCTGTGTTGATTGATACCCACAATGCGGATCATGCGACCCTCTTGCTTAGTCAGATGACCTATACCCGTGTTCCTGTTGTGACAGATGAAAAACACTTTGTTGGGACGATTGGGCTCAGAGATATTATGGCTTATCAGATGGAGCATGACTTGAGTCAAGAAATCATGGCAGATACGGATATCGTTCATATGACGAGAACGGATGTAGCGGTCGTCTCTCCTGATTTTACTATTACGGAGGTCTTGCACAAGTTAGTAGATGAGTCCTTCTTGCCGGTTGTGGATGCGTCTGGTATTTTCCAAGGAATTATCACGCGCAAGTCTATCCTCAAGGCAGTCAATGCCCTCTTGCATGACTTTAGTAAGGAATATGAGATTCGATGCAAATGAGAGATAGGATTTCAGCCTTTTTAGAAGAAAAGCAGGGCTTATCTGCCAATTCCAAGCAGTCCTATAAGTATGATTTGGAGCAATTTTTAGACATAGTAGGCGAGCGGATTTCTGAGACTAGTCTCAAGATTTACCAAGCCCAACTAGCCAATCTAAAAATTAGCGCCCAGAAGCGAAAGATTTCGGCCTGTAACCAATTTCTCTACTTTCTCTATCAAAAAGGAGAAGTGGACAGCTTTTACCGTTTGGAATTAGCCAAACAAGCTGAAAAGAAAACCGAAAAACCAGAAATTTTAGATCTAGACTCTTTTTGGCAGGAAAGTGCCTATCCAGAGGGACGCTTGCTAGCGCTCTTAATCCTAGAAATGGGGCTCTTGCCAAGTGAGATTTTAGCCCTCAAGGTTGCGGATATCAATCTGGACTTTCAGGTGTTGCGAATCAAGAAGGCTTCCCAACAGAGGATTGTCACCATTCCCACGACCTTGCTTTCAGAGTTGGAACCCTTGATGGGCCAGACCTATCTCTTTGAAAGGGCAGGGAAAGCCTATTCTCGTCAGTGGGCCTTTCGTCAGTTAGAAGCTTTTGTCAAGGAGAAAGGTTTTCCAGCCTTATCAGCCCAAGCCTTGCGGGAACAGTTCATTCTACGACAAATTGAAAAGAAGGTCGATTTGTACGAAATTGCAAAAAAATTAGGATTAAAAACAGTCC
>CAURES010000084.1:0-4633 GCA_963523725.1 uncultured Streptococcus sp. | reverse complement strand
GTCCAGCTGTTGTTGAAATCCCAGTAAACTTCGGTTTCCAAGAAATCGACGAAAATTCATACTATGGATCAGGTTCATACGAGCGTTCATTCATCGCTCCTGCTTTGAACGAAGTTGAAATCGACAAAGCTGTTGAAATCTTGAACAATGCTGAACGTCCAGTTATCTATGCTGGTTACGGTGGTGTTAAAGCTGGTGAAGTGATCACTGAATTGTCACGTAAAATCAAAGCACCAATCATCACAACTGGTAAAAACTTTGAAGCTTTTGAATGGAACTATGAAGGTTTGACAGGTTCTGCTTACCGTGTTGGTTGGAAACCAGCCAACGAAGTGGTCTTTGAAGCAGACACAGTTCTTTTCCTTGGTTCAAACTTCCCATTTGCTGAAGTTTACGAAGCATTCAAGAATACTGAAAAATTCATCCAAGTGGATATCGACCCTTACAAACTTGGTAAACGTCATGCCCTAGACGCTTCAATCCTTGGTGATGCAGGTCAAGCAGCGAAAGCAATCCTTGACAAAGTGAATCCAGTTGAATCTACTCCATGGTGGCGTGCAAACGTTAAGAATAACCAAAACTGGCGTGATTACATGAACAAACTCGAAGGTAAAACTGAGGGTGAATTGCAATTGTATCAAGTTTACAATGCAATCAACAAACATGCTGATCAAGACGCTATCTACTCAATCGACGTAGGTGACACTACTCAAACATCTACTCGTCACCTTCACATGACACCTAAGAACATGTGGCGTACATCTCCACTCTTTGCGACAATGGGTATTGCCCTTCCTGGTGGTATCGCTGCTAAGAAAGACAATCCAGATCGCCAAGTATGGAACATCATGGGTGACGGTGCATTCAACATGTGCTACCCAGACGTTATCACAAACGTTCAATACGACCTTCCAGTTATCAACGTTGTCTTCTCAAATGGTAAATATGCCTTCATCAAGGACAAATACGAAGACACAAACAAACACTTGTTTGGTTGTGACTTCCCTAATGCTGACTATGCGAAAATCGCTGAAGCTCAAGGTGCTGTAGGATTTACAGTTGACCGTATCGAAGACATCGATGCAGTTGTTGCAGAAGCTGTTAAATTGAACAAAGAAGGTAAAACTGTTGTGATCGATGCTCGCATCTCTCAACACCGTCCACTTCCAGTAGAAGTACTTGAGTTGGATCCAAAACATCACTCAGAAGAAGCAATCAAAGCCTTCAAGGAAAAATACGAAGCAGAAGAACTCGTACCATTCCGCCTCTTCTTGGAAGAAGAAGGATTGCAATCACGCGCAATTAAATAATTCCTTCGTGGAACTTAAAAAGATCGGAGCAATCCGGTCTTTTTATGGAGGATAGTAAATGAATTTAAATCAATTAGATATTATCGTTTCAGATGTTCCCCAAGTCTGTGCTGACTTGGAGCGTATTTTGGATAAAAAGTCCGATTATGTTGATGACAGTTTTGCTCAGTTTACGATTGGCAGTCACTGTCTGATGTTGTCCCAAAATCATTTGATTCCTTTGGAAGATTTTCAGTCAGGAATCATTCTTCATATCGAGGTTGAGGATGTAGACCAGAATTACCAACGGTTGAAAGAACTTGGTATCCAGGTTTTAAACGGACCAACTGTAACCGATTGGGGAACAGAGTCCTTATTAGTTAAAGGGCCTGCTGGTCTAGTGATTGATTTTTATCGTATGAAGTAGGTAATTCTATTATCAAATTTTTTATCTAAACATTCTTGGAGTGAAACTTAAAAAGATCGGAGCAATTCGATCTTTTTTGTATTTATGCGACTTTCAGTCCGTCTCGCTCCGTTAGGTGCGAGACAAAAAACCACCCGTTTTCACGGGTGGTTATGATTTCTACACTTATTGTTTGGCTTCCTGTTTTAATTGTTGCACCTGTTCCTCGTACTGGACAAGCTCCCTGTCTTTTATATTGATAGTCGCTTCTGCTTCAGCAATGCGGCTTCTCAGATCTTGAGTCTTGTTATGGTGATAGCTAATACCAATAGCACTACCAGCAATGATCCCGATTACTAGACAAGTAAAAATCACCAAAATCAAGGGAGCAGATAGTTGTGTAAAGACAAGACTGACAGTTACTGTTTGACGATTGAGTAGACCAAATGAGATCACAATGACTAATAAGCTCAAACCGCCAATTAGATAAGCCTTATCTTTCAGTGACAATTCATTAAATTTTTTTAGCATAAGTTCCTTTTCTCCTGACTATGTTGATAGAAAACTACACACCATTTAGGTATTAACAAAATTCATTTTACTAGAAAATTTCGATACTGTCAATAATTTCTAACGGCTTATTTACCATCAATCAATCGATTCATTGAAAAGGAGTATTCATTTTCTAATATTTGATTGAGTAAACAGAACGGAGCAATTCGGTCTTTTTTCTGTTCCCTCTTTCTTATAACAAGATTGTGATAGTTTATATCTTTATAACAAAAGTTTTAAAGACTTGATTGTTTTGAAAGAATATTTTAAAATAAGATTCAGTAAAAATGAAAGAGGTTTTGAAAATGTCTGAAAAACAAATGAAAATTTTAGGTTGGGTAGCGACCTTTATGTCTGTTATGATGTATGTGTCTTACTTCCCACAAATCATGAACAATCTGGCTGGTCAAAAAGGAAATTTCATCCAGCCCTTGGTTGCTGCCATCAACTGTAGTCTCTGGGTTTACTACGGTCTTTTCAAAAAAGAAAGAGATATCCCCCTTGCAGCAGCTAATGCACCAGGTATTATTTTTGGCCTAGTGACGGTTATTACAGCTTTGATTTAAAAGGAACAGAGGAGACTAGTTTTCAGTCTTCTTTTTTGTTTCAGGGGAGGCTATTTACTTTTTCTAGAGGATAATTTTTTAAAAAACAATCTGATAAACTTAAATAGTAGAATAGTATCAGTATGTCACAGTATTTTATAAGAAAAGGTTTACAGAATAAGTTATAATATAAGTAAATGAACAAGCAAATAAGAAAGTGAGTAGAGTTATGACCGAAAAACTGACTTTTCCGGATGGTTTCTTGTGGGGCGGAGCGACAGCTGCCAACCAGTGTGAGGGTGCTTATAATTTAGAAGGTCGTGGATTGGCGAATGTGGATGTCGTCCCCATCGGTCCAGATCGTGAAGCCATTATCACAGGTCAGAAAAAGATGTTTTCGTTTGAGGAGGGCTATTTTTACCCAGCCAAGCAAGCTATTGATATGTACCATCATTACAAGGAAGATATTGCCCTTTTTGCGGAAATGGGCTTTAAGACTTATCGTCTATCCATTGCTTGGACTCGGATTTTTCCTAAGGGCGACGAAACAGTGCCAAATGAAGCTGGTCTAGCCTTTTATGAGGATTTGTTTAAGGAATGTCATAAGTATGGAATCCAACCTCTGGTAACCATTACTCATTTCGACTGTCCTATGCACTTAATTGAAGAATACGGTGGTTGGCGCAATCGTCGGATGTTGGATTTCTATGAAAAACTTTGTCGCACACTCTTTACCCGTTATAAGGGTTTGGTCAAATATTGGCTTACCTTCAACGAAATCAACATGATTCTCCATGCCCCCTTTATGGGAGCTGGGCTCTGTTTTGAAGAAGGAGAAAATCAAGAACAGGTTAAATACCAAGCGGCTCACCATGAGTTGGTGGCTTCAGCCATGGCGACTAAACTTGCCCACGAAATTGACCCAGAAAACAAGGTGGGATGTATGTTGGCAGCAGGGCAATACTATCCTAACACAGCCCATCCGAGAGACTACTGGGCAGCCATGGAGGAAGACCGCAAGAGTTACTTCTTCATAGATGTTCAAGCGCGTGGGGAATACCCAAACTATGCCAAGAAGCAGTGGGAGCGTGAGGGGATTGAAATTGAAATGACGACAGAGGATTTGGACTTGTTGAAGAATCACACTGTTGACTTTGTTTCCTTCTCTTACTATGCAAGTCGAGTGGCCTCAGGTGATCCAGAAGTTAAAGAATTAACTGCTGGAAATGTCTTTGCCTCTCTCAAAAATCTCTATCTAGAATCCTCAGAATGGGGGTGGCAGATTGACCCGCTTGGCCTTCGTATCACCCTAAATGCCATCTGGGATCGTTACCAAAAGCCAATGTTCATCGTAGAAAATGGACTCGGCGCTATGGATACACCGGATGAGAATGGTTATGTAGCAGATGACTATCGGATTGCTTACTTAGAGGCTCATATCAAGGCCATGCGAGATGCTATTTACCACGATGGAGTTGACTTGCTTGGTTATACGACTTGGGGCTGTATCGATCTGGTCTCAGCTGGAACAGGCGAAATGAATAAGCGCTATGGCTTTATCTATGTAGATCGTAATAATGCAGGAAATGGGACTCTCAAACGGACCAAGAAGAAATCTTTCTACTGGTACAAGGATGTCATTGCCAGCAATGGTGCAAGCATTGATTAGAGCACATTTGTTCACTATTTTTATAAAATCTTCTCCCTACTTTATAATATGTGAAAAAGAGTTCAATTAGATGGAGCTTTTTGCTATAATGAGGGGAGAAAAATCAGACAGGAGATCAAGATGTCAGAACCATTATTTTTACAATCAGTTATGCAAGAAAAAATCTGGGGTG
>CAURES010000083.1:0-5000 GCA_963523725.1 uncultured Streptococcus sp. | reverse complement strand
GTGAAAATGCGGCTCTTGCCCGTCGTGCTGGATTCCTTCACGATATCGGAAAAGCTATTGACCGCGAGGTTGAGGGTAGCCACGTTGAAATCGGTATGGAATTGGCTCGCAAGTACAAGGAACATCCAGTTGTAGTGAATACGATTGCTAGTCACCACGGCGATGTAGAACCTGAAAGCGTCATTGCAGTGATCGTTGCTGCAGCAGATGCCTTGAGCGCAGCCCGTCCAGGTGCTCGTAGTGAGTCTCTTGAAAGCTACATCAAACGTCTTCATGATTTGGAAGAAATTGCGAATGGCTTTGAAGGAGTACAAACTAGTTTTGCCCTTCAAGCAGGACGTGAAATTCGTATCATGGTCAATCCAGGACAAATCAAGGACGACAAAGTCACAATCTTGGCTCACAAAGTTCGTGAGAAAATTGAAAACAATCTCGATTACCCAGGAAATATCAAGGTAACCGTGATTCGCGAGCTTCGTGCAGTAGATTATGCTAAATAAATAAGAAAGAGCAGTTGAAAAATTACTGCTTTTTTGTTACACTAGATAGAAAGACTGTAAAGGATAATCTGGCTTTTTGCCATTATTCTAGAGAAATGTTATTTCACAGACTGACTAAAAGGAGACACAATGGCAGACCGAGGCTTACTAATCGTTTTTTCTGGTCCTTCAGGGGTTGGAAAAGGAACGGTTAGAAGAGAGATTTTTGAGAGTTCTGAAAACCAATTTCAATACTCTGTATCGATGACGACACGCGCACAACGTCCTGGAGAAGTGGACGGTGTTGACTATTTCTTCCGTACTCGTGAAGAGTTTGAAGAGCTGATTCGTCAAGGACAGATGTTGGAATACGCAGAATATGTCGGCAACTACTATGGAACTCCTCTGACCTATGTCAATGAAACCTTGGACAAGGGAATCGATGTTTTCCTTGAAATTGAGGTTCAGGGCGCTCTTCAGGTCAAGAAAAAGGTTCCAGATGCTGTCTTTATCTTCCTGACACCACCAGATTTGGATGAATTGCAAGATCGTTTGGTAGGTCGTGGAACAGATAGTGCAGAAGTGATTGCCCAACGAATCGAAAAAGCCAAGGAAGAAATTGCCCTCATGCGTGAGTATGATTATGCGATTGTCAACGATCAGGTGCCCCTAGCTGCTGAGCGTGTCAAACGTGTGATCGAAGCAGAACACTTCCGTGTGGATCGTGTCATTGGTCACTATCAGGAGATGTTACCAAAATCTCCAACTACTCGATAAAATTTAGAAAATAGGTACAAGCAAATGATGTTAAAACCCTCTATTGATACCTTGCTCGACAAGGTTCCTTCAAAATATTCACTCGTAATCTTGGAAGCAAAACGTGCCCACGAATTGGAAGCAGGTGCGCCAGCAACTCAAGGTTTCAAGTCTGAAAAATCAACTCTTCGCGCTTTAGAAGAAATCGAATCAGGAAACGTTACAATTCACCCAGATCCAGAAGGAAAACGTGAAGCAGTGCGTCGCCGTATCGAAGAAGAAAAACGCCGCAAAGAAGAAGAAGAAAAGAAAATCAAAGAGCAAATCGCTAAAGAAAAAGAAGATGGTGAAAAAATTTAAGGTTGGGGGGACTCAATCTTATTTTTTCTATTGCAAGAATGTACTGACAAGGAGGAGGTGAGAAGATGGCTGTAGCTAAGATTATTGTGGATGTGCCCTTGATGCAGACGGACCAGCCCTATAGTTACAGGATTCCTGAGGAATTTGAGGGAATGCTAGAAGTTGGGATGCGGGTTCATGTGCCTTTTGGTAAGGGCAATCGCCTGATTCAAGGGATTGTTCTTGGCTTGGAGTCCCAACCAGATGAAGAAGAGGCTAATCAAGATTTAAAAGATATTGCAGAGGTGCTGGATTTTTCTCCTGTTCTCACGCAAGAACAACTCTGGCTTGCTGAGGAGTTACGCAAGTCCGTCTTCTCCTACAAAATCTCCATCCTCAAGGCTATGCTGCCGGGATTTCTGAACTCCAGCTATGATAAGATTCTTTATCCTCTGGAAGGTTTGAGTCAGGAAGATCGAGAGCGTCTGTTTGGTTCAGAAGATTCGCTAGCCTTTTCTTCTCTAGATTTAGGTAAGCAAGCTGAAATGATGCGTTTGACTAGAAAAGGCCTGCTTGGTCTAGAATATCAGGCGATTGATCAAAAGAAGGTCAAGACCCAGTCTTGGTATGAGGTAGAACTTGCTCAATTAGAAAGTGTAGAGATTTCTGCACGCGCCAAGAAAAAGTTGGAATTGAGAGGTTATTTGCTGTCTCATCCTGAGAGTGCTCCCTTGGCTAGTTTGTTAGAGTCCTACTCACGGGAGCAAGTCAACTTTTTTGTGGAACAAGGTGCTGTTACCATAGTCCAAAAGGAAGTTCAACGCTCGGCTGCTTATTTTGAAGGCATTGAGGCAAGTCAGCCTTTGGAGTTGAATCCAGAACAAAGGCAGGCGCGTGATGCGGTTGTCAGTGCGATTGGCAGTCATCAGCCTCCCTTCCTCCTTCAAGGGATTACAGGAAGTGGGAAGACCGAGGTCTACTTGCAGATTATCCAAGGAGCTTTGGACAAGGGCAAGACAGCTATTTTGCTGGTGCCTGAGATTTCCTTGACTCCACAAATGACGGAGCGTTTTATCGCTCGTTTTGGGGACAAGGTGGCCATTCTTCATTCAGGCCTATCCAATGGTGAAAAGTATGACGAATGGCGTAAGGTCGAGCGTGGAGACGCCCAAGTTGTGGTTGGCGCCAGATCTGCCATCTTTGCTCCACTGAAAAATCTGGGTGTCATGATTATTGATGAAGAGCATGAAGCGACTTATAAGCAGGACAGCAATCCCCGTTACCATGCCAGAGAAGTAGCCATTTTACGGGCTCAGTATAATCAAGCAGTCCTGGTACTTGGTTCAGCAACTCCTAGTCTGGAAAGCCGTGCTCGGGCTGGTAAAGGCGTTTATCAACATTTACGTCTGACCCAACGTGCCAATCCTTTGGCTAGGATCCCTGAGGTTCAAGTAATTGACTTTCGAGACTATATCGGACAAAATGAGACGTCAAACTTTACGCCACCTTTGTTAGAAGCTATTCAAGATCGTCTGGCTAAAAAAGAGCAGGTGGTTCTTATGCTCAATCGTCGTGGTTATTCTAGCTTTGTCATGTGTCGGGAGTGTGGGACGGTGGATACTTGTCCTAACTGTGACATTTCTTTGACCTTGCACATGGATACCAAGACCATGAACTGCCATTATTGTGGTTTTTCGAAAGACATTCCTCAGGTCTGTCCTAACTGTAAGAGTCGCAGTATTCGTTACTATGGGACAGGAACTCAGAAGGCTTATGACGAGCTGGCAGAACTCTTTCCTCAGGCACGTATTCTGCGGATGGATGTGGATACGACCCGCAAGAAAGGTAGTCATCAAGCTCTGCTTGACCAGTTTGGTCGAGGGGAAGCAGATATTTTACTAGGTACTCAGATGATTGCCAAGGGATTGGATTTTCCAAATGTGACCTTAGTCGGAGTGCTCAATGCGGATACGGCCTTGAATCTGCCTGATTTCCGTTCTTCTGAGAGAACCTTCCAACTTTTGACTCAGGTGGCAGGCCGGGCAGGTCGTGCTGAAAAAGCTGGGCAGGTCTTGATTCAGTCTTACAATCCTCAGCACTACGCTATTCGATTTGCCAAGGATCAGGACTACGAAGGCTTTTATGCCTATGAAATGGGAATCAGACGACAACTTGGTTATCCACCTTACTATTTCACGATTGGCATTACCCTTTCTCACAAGAAAGAAGAAGAGGTTGTCAAACGTGCCTATGAAGTTATGAACATTTTGCGATCAGGCTTGTCAGAGACCAGTCACATTCTGGGGCCAACGCCCAAACCCATTGCCCGTACCCACAACCTCTATCATTACCAGATTTTAATTAAATACCGTTTAGAAGATGAGCTGGGGCCGACCCTCAACCAGGTCTTGGCCTTGACTCAAGAACGGGAAAATAGTGAGCTCCGTCTCAGCATTGACCATGAGCCACAGCAATTTTTATAAGAAGGAGAAGATATGACAAAATTAATCTTTATGGGGACACCCGACTTTTCAGCAACAGTTTTAAAAGGGCTTTTGACAGATGATTGCTACGAAATTCTAGCCGTTGTGACCCAGCCAGACCGTGCTGTCGGCCGTAAAAAAGTGATCCAAGAAACCCCAGTCAAGCAGGCTGCCAAGGAGGCTGGACTTCCTATCTACCAACCTGAAAAATTATCTGGAAGTCCAGAAATGGAAGCGATTATGAATTTGGGAGCGGATGGGATTATCACTGCTGCATTTGGGCAGTTTCTCCCAAGTAAACTCCTTGATAGCATGGACTTTGCGGTCAACGTTCATGCCTCTCTTCTTCCTAAACACCGTGGTGGTGCGCCTATCCATTATGCCTTGATTCAAGGTGATGAGGAAGCTGGTGTGACTATTATGGAAATGGTTAAGGAAATGGATGCAGGAGATATGATTTCTCGTCGTAGTATTCCGATCACAGATGAGGACAATGTTGGCACCTTGTTTGAAAAATTAGCTCTCGTTGGTCGTAATTTGCTCTTGGACACTTTGCCTGCCTACATTGCTGGGGAAATCAAACCTGAACCGCAGGATCCAAGTCAAGTTACTTTCTCGCCCAATATCAAGCCAGAGGAAGAAAAGTTAGATTGGACTAAAAGCAATCGTCAACTCTTTAACCAAATCCGTGGAATGAATCCGTGGCCTGTTGCCCATACTTTCCTTAAGGGCGACCGCTTTAAGATTTATGAAGCACTACTAGTGGAAGGTCAGGGAAATCCAGGTGAGATCCTCTCTATTGGTAAGAAAGAATTGATTGTCGCAACGGCAGAAGGGGCTCTATCCCTCAAACAAGTGCAACCAGCTGGTAAGCCTAAGATGGACATTGCTTCCTTCCTCAACGGAGTTGGACGTACATTGACTGTAGGAGAACGATTTGGTG
>CAURES010000082.1:0-5026 GCA_963523725.1 uncultured Streptococcus sp. | reverse complement strand
CCAATGTCATTGCTAGTCAAATTGAGAGTCACAAACGTTTTGGGGGCGTAGTGCCAGAAGTAGCCAGTCGTCACCATGTCGAGGTCATTACAGCCTGCATCGAGGAGGCGTTGGCAGAAGCAGGGATTACCGAAGACGATGTAACAGCTGTGGCGGTTACCTATGGACCTGGCTTGGTGGGAGCTTTACTAGTTGGTTTATCAGCTGCTAAGGCCTTTGCTTGGGCACATGGACTTCCGCTGATTCCCGTTAACCACATGGCTGGTCACCTTATGGCAGCTCAGAGCGTGGAGCCTTTGGAGTTTCCCTTGCTAGCCCTCTTGGTCAGCGGTGGACACACAGAGTTGGTTTATGTTTCGGAGGCTGGTGACTACAAGATTGTTGGGGAAACGCGAGATGACGCGGTTGGTGAGGCCTATGATAAGGTCGGTCGTGTCATGGGCTTGACCTATCCTGCCGGTCGTGAGATTGACGAGCTGGCTCATCAGGGGCAGGATATTTATGACTTTCCTCGTGCCATGATTAAGGAAGATAATCTGGAGTTTTCATTCTCAGGTTTGAAATCTGCCTTTATCAATCTTCACCACAATGCCGAGCAAAAGGGAGAAAGCTTGTCCACAGAGGATTTGTGTGCTTCCTTCCAAGCAGCTGTCTTGGATATTCTTATGGCAAAAACTAAGAAGGCTTTGGAGAAATACCCTGTTAAAACTCTAGTCGTGGCAGGTGGTGTGGCAGCCAATAAAGGTCTCAGAGAACGCCTAGCAACCGAAATCGCAGATGTCAAGGTCATCATTCCACCTCTGCGCCTCTGCGGAGACAATGCAGGTATGATTGCCTATGCCAGCGTCAGCGAATGGAACAAAGAAAACTTTGCAAGCTTGGACCTCAATGCCAAACCAAGTCTCGCTTTTGATACCATGGAATAAAGAGTCAGCTTAGGGCTGGCTTTTTTGCTCTCTTAAATGTCAGAATATTTTGACAAATAATTGTGAATAATGATATACTATATAAAAAATAGGAGGTGGTGAGATGATTGAGAGAATGGAGTTGGGAGAATTTTACAAGGAATTACGTTTGGCGAGAAAGCTCAAGCAGTCAGATGTGGCTTGTGCTGGTCTAACAGCCTCTCAGTTGTCCAAGTTTGAACTAGGGCAGTCTATGCTATCTGCGGATAAGTTGATCCTAGCCATCCAAGGGATCAATATGAATTTTGATGAGTTTGGTCATAAGCTAAACAATTATCAAGAATCCCTACATATGCAGATTGGTAGAAAGGTTGTGGATCGCTTTGCCCACCAAGATATAGCTGGTTTAGAGCAACTGTTGGAGGAAGTCGAGCAAGAACAGATGGCAGAGACCTATCGTCGTTTGAATGCCATTGTAATTAAAAACGCACTCCATTCCTTAAATAAGAACTATCCATTAGTAAAAGAAGATAGCGAGTTTTTGACTATCTATCTCTATGCTATTGAGTCTTGGACCTGGTTTGAACTCTATCTCTTTTGCAATACCATGCCCTTCTTGAGCAATCAAGATTTGATATTTTTATCGACCGCTTTAATTGAGAAGTCTAAAGAATTTAAGGAGTTGGTACATAATCGGTTGTATATGAAGCAAGGACTCTTAAATATCTTATCAGAACTCATGGAGCGAAAACTTTTCTCATACATCCCAATCTTTGAAACTGAGTTGGAGAGCATGTTGCGTCCGTACGATGTTTTTGAGAAAGTATCGTGGCAATTTTTAAAGAAAATGAGTGTCTTTCTTCAAACCAAAGGAAGCAATCAAAAAGAGATTGAACACTTTATCCAATCTCTGCAAGTATTAGAAAATCCACAATTAACAGCCCTCTTCGAATTGCGTTTTCAGCAATACAAAGAACTTATCGATTAATTAGAAACGGGAAGACAATCACCCACTCCGAAATAAGCAGGAGTATCAGTTGGATTTTTCTTTTCTTCATCATTATATCCCTCCTTGTTAGTAGTAACTTTATTATACCAGTGAAATAATCAAATCTACCAAAATCGCAAATCTGAAATTTCTATAAGAAAAAATATCAAATATGCGATTTTCTAAAATAAGCCAATTTCCGTGTTATACTGTCCTTGTAAAACATTTGAAGCAAATCCTAGGTCGCAGAAGTGGTTTACAAATGAAGATAATTAAAGGAGTGTAAAAGATGTTAAATTTACAATTTGCAGAAACAATGGAATTGACAGAAGCTGAGTTGGAGAAGGTTTATGGAGGAGATCTTGTGTATCTTGGCAATATCCCAAGCGGTGCATGGGGAGGGTTCGGGACACCTTGGTCAATCACTAATTTCTGGGAGAAAAATTTTAACCATGATTCTTCCACTGTTAATCGTCGTCGTTGATATTTAAAGCCCTTGCCTTTGTTTGGGTTAGGGCTTTCTTTATTTCATAATATAGGAGAAAATAGGATGAAAAAGATAATCTCACGCTACTACTTTATTATAGCTATTCTACTAGTTATTGCTGACCAGAAGTTCAGTGTTCTAGTTTTACATAGCGATCTTGCTGCTGGTTTATCCGGCTTTGCCTATTATTTGTCGGATATGCTGTTAAATTTTCTTGTGGTTCTGCTTGCTTTTATTGTTATGGTTTGGTCAGGGAAATGGCAGAAAATTAACAGTAGAAAATTTAAAGGTTCCTATCTTTTCTATTCCTTCCTAGCTCTTCTTGCTTTTGTTGTTTGGAATTTCGTCACCTTTTTTCTTTTTCCGCCTACCAAAAATGCAATTTCTTATCAACTGGATGTTCCTACTTTTACAGGAGCTACAGCATTTTTGATGTATTTTTTCTATCCTGTGATTGCAGGTCCCATTTTTGAAGAGATGATTTATCGTGGATTAGTGATGACAGCTCTGGAAAAAGGAAAGAAGTGGGGACTAGATGTGCTTGGCTCAGCTATATTATTTGGAATCTTACACATTAGTGGCCATGGTTGGGTCTTAACAGACTTTTTTGTATATATGGGTGGTGGTCTCATATTTGCAGTCTTGTTTAGAGTGACCAAGTCCATTTATTGGCCTATTGGGCTGCATATAGTCTACAATGGCATTGGTCAGATTTTGATGTTACTGTAATTTTGGTTGTTAGTAGTATCGCAGTCTATCCTTGGGGAAAGCTTCCCATTTGAATTTAAAAAGGAGTTGTGATGAAAGTATTTCTTCAAAATAGAAATTTTAGGCAATTAACCATCAACCAGTGGATTTCAACGGTTGGGGATACGATTTTTTATCTGGCTTTTTTGAATTATGTGGCAGATGCGTCTTTTGCCCCTTTGGCGATTTTACTTATCACGATTTCAGAAACCCTTCCCCAAGTTCTACAAATCTTTCTGGGAGTTTTGGCGGATTTTCAACATCATCGTGTCCTAAAATATACAATTATTAGTTTTGTAAAATTTTTGCTTTACTCTATAGTGTCCCTATCGCTTTCAGGGCAGTCTTTCTCCTTGTTGCTAGTAGCATTTATTTGTCTGATTAACCTCTTATCTGACACATTGAGTTATTTTTCAGGCGCCATGCTCACTCCGATTTTCATTAGAATTATTGGGCAAGACCATCTGGCAGAAGCTATTGGATTTAAACAGTCAACTGTTAGTTTAGTGAAAACAATCAGTAATATTCTAGGAGGAGTCTTACTAGGTATTCTATCTATCCAGTCTATTTCCTTACTGAATGCTCTGACCTTTTTAATCGCATTTTTAGGTATTCTTTTCATAAAAACAGACCTCTTGAAAGTAGAAAAAACGATTAGCTATCAAGAAGGACTCTCTGTAAAATCCTTTTGCCAGCATCTGCTCCAATCATCAAAATTGATATGGAATATGAATAAGGTGCTCTTGGTTTTGTTTATTATCTCTATTAGTCAAGCAGTGATAAATGTTACAGTTCCTGTTTCTACTCTGTTTTTGAGGAATCAGCCCTTTTTGAATTTACAAACAGGTCAATCTCTTGCCTTGTTATCCACCCTTGAATTGTCAGCCCTTATTGTCGGAAGCCTTGTGAGTGGCTATCTGAAGAATACAATCTCCATAAAACTAGCCCTATATGCCTCGCTTATTATCCAATTACTCCTTTTAGTTGGCTTTGTGGCAGTTCGTTTTGACTGGATTCTTATCTTTAGTGCCTTGGATGCCTTTTTCGCAGGTATCCTCTCTCCTCGATTACAGGAACTCATTTTTAAACAAATACCTGAGGAGTCAATGGGAGCAGTTCAATCCTCTATCGGTGCCATTACAGTTGTTTTACCTAGCTTATTTACAATAGCTTTGGTAACCATTGCTACTAGCTTTGGAACTCTGGCAGTTAGCTTTGTTTTATTGCTATTTCTTCTAGCTGCCTTTATCATACTCTTGAATATCCGTGAAAACATTTAGCGAAGAATGTGTATATTATATGTTTGAGACTGGATTCCAGTCTGTTTATGATGGCTACAATCAGCAGACTGTTAAATTTTTGAGAAAGTTGCTTGACACTTCAGACCAATCGGTTTATAATTAAAAAATGTAGAGATAAATACATGAGAAAAGAAGAAAAAACAAGACTACGAAGAGAGAAAATCATTACCGCTGCTTTGTTTGAATTTGCTACAAAAGGCTATCAAGGTTTTGTCATCAATGAACTTTGTAAAGTGGATGGTATTTCCAAAGGAGTTTTGTATCATAATTTTTCAGGGAAATCAGACCTCTATCTAACTTGTTTTCAGGAGAGTTTTGAGAAAGCTTTGGCAGTGTTTCTGGGGGTGGAAGGTCAAGTGCCCTCCTTAGCTGATTATATGGAAAGACGTCACCAATTTTATCAGCAATACCCAGAACATAGCCACATTTTCTTTGAGGCAATGATTGCGACACCAGAAGAATTGGAAGCAGACATTGCACCACAGAAAGCTATCTTTTTGGACTTGAATGAACAAGTTTGTCAAAAACTTATATCAGAATCCAAAAGCTATCTTTTTGGACTTGAATGAACAAGTTTGTCAAAAACTTATATCAGAAT
>CAURES010000081.1:0-5229 GCA_963523725.1 uncultured Streptococcus sp. | reverse complement strand
TTTATTGTTCATCCATCAGAGAGACTACTACTCAAGGAGTGAAGTAGAACAAATCCAGTATGTAAACCACCAAGCTGAAGAAAGTTTGACAACCTTGTTAGAACAGATGCCTGTCGGAGTTATTAAATTAGACTTATCGTCAGGTGAAGTTGAATGGTTCAATCCTTACGCTGAATTGATTTTAACTAATGAAGTGGGCGAGATTGATGTGGCATTAATTCAAACAATTATCAAGGCATCGGTAGGAAATCCAGGTTCTTATGCTACCTTGGGTGAGACCCGCTATTCAGTTCATATGGACAAGGTGTCTGGAGTTCTTTACTTCTTTGATGTGTCTGGAGAATACGAAGCGACTGTTGAGTTAGTAACGAGTCGACCTGTGATTGGGATCGTTTCCGTTGACAACTATGATGATTTAGAAGATGAAACATCGGAGTCTGATATCAGTCATATCAATAGTTTTGTAGCCAATTTTGTTTCAGAATTTGCTGGGAAGCATGCCATGTTCTCCCGTCGAGTGAGTATGGATCGCTTTTATCTATTTACGGACTACACGGTGCTTGAGGGATTGATGAACGATAAATTTTCTGTTATTGATGCTTTCAGAGAAGAGTCGAAACAGAGACAGTTGCCCTTGACCTTAAGTATGGGATTTTCTTATGGTGATGGAAATCATGATGAGATAGGGAAAGTTGCATTGCTCAACTTGAACTTGGCTGAAGTGCGTGGTGGCGACCAGGTGGTTGTCAAGGAGAATGACGAAACGAAAAATCCCGTTTATTTTGGTGGTGGATCTGCGGCGTCAATCAAGCGTACACGGACACGTACGCGCGCTATGATGACAGCTATTTCAGATAAAATTAGAAGTGTGGATCAGGTTTTTGTAGTTGGTCACAAAAATCTGGATATGGATGCTTTGGGTTCTGCTGTAGGTATGCAGTTATTTGCCAGCAATGTGACTCAAAATAGCTATGCTCTTTACGATGAAGAACAAATGTCGCCGGATATTGAACGAGCTGTTTCATTCTTAGAAAAAGAAGGAGTTACGAAGTTGTTGTCTGTTAAGGATGCAATGGGGATGGTGACCAATCGTTCTTTGTTGATTCTTGTAGACCATTCAAAGACAGCTTTAACTTTATCAAAAGATTTTTATGATTTATTTACCCAAACCATCGTCATCGATCACCACAGACGGGATCAGGATTTCCCAGACAATGCAGTTATCACTTATATCGAAAGTGGTGCAAGCAGTGCCAGTGAGTTGGTAACGGAATTGATTCAGTTCCAGAATTCTAAGAAAAATCGTTTGAGTCGTATGCAGGCCAGTGTTTTGATGGCTGGTATGATGTTGGATACTAAAAATTTCACCTCACGAGTGACTAGTCGGACATTTGATGTTGCTAGCTATCTCAGAACGAGAGGAAGTGATAGTATTGCTATCCAAGAAATCGCTGCAACAGATTTTGAAGAATATCGTGAGGTTAATGAACTGATTTTACAGGGGCGTAAATTAGGTTCAGATGTATTGATAGCAGAGGCTACGGACTCGAAATGCTATGATACAGTTGTTATTAGTAAGGCAGCAGATGCCATGTTAGCTATGTCAGGTATTGAAGCGAGTTTTGTTCTTGCGAAGAATACACAAGGATTTATCTCTATCTCAGCTCGAAGTCGTAGTAAACTGAATGTACAACGGATTATGGAAGAGCTGGGAGGTGGAGGTCACTTTAATTTGGCAGCAGCTCAAATTAAAGATTTAACCTTGTCAGAAGCAGGTGAAAAACTGACAGAAATTGTATTAAATGAAATAAAGGAAAAGGAGAAAGAAGAATGAAAGTAATCTTTTTAGCAGATGTTAAAGGAAAAGGTAAAAAAGGTGAAATTAAGGAAGTACCGACAGGGTATGCACAAAACTTTCTTATCAAAAAGAATCTAGCCAAAGAAGCGACTGCTCAAGCGGTAGGTGAACTTCGTGGTAAACAAAAATCTGAAGAAAAAGCTCACGCTGAGATGATTGCAGAAGCAAAAGCAATTAAAGCCCAACTTGAAGCAGAAGAAACTGTTGTAGAATTTGTTGAAAAAGTTGGTCCAGATGGCCGTACTTTTGGTTCTATTACCAATAAGAAGATTGCAGAAGAATTGCAAAAGCAATTTGGAATTAAGATTGATAAACGTCATATTCAAGTACAAGCTCCGATTCGAGCAGTTGGTTTGATCGATGTGCCAGTGAAAATCTATCAAGATATCACAAGTGTAATCAATCTTCGTGTGAAAGAAGGATAAATTTACACCTTCTTGACAAGATTGTAAAAGGAAGGGAAGTCTGATGGCAGAAGTAGAAGAGTTACGAGTACAACCTCAAGATATCTTAGCTGAGCAATCCGTTTTAGGGGCTATCTTTATTGACGAGAGTAAGCTTGTTTTTGTTCGAGAATATATTGAGTCTCGGGACTTTTTTAAGTATGCCCATCGTTTGATTTTCCAAGCTATGGTCGATTTATCCGATCGTGGCGATGCTATAGATGCAACAACGGTTCGTACCATTCTTGACAATCAAGGTGATTTGCAGAATATTGGTGGCCTGTCTTACCTGGTTGAGATTGTCAATTCTGTGCCAACTTCTGCTAATGCGGAGTATTATGCTAAAATCGTTGCAGAGAAGGCCATGCTACGGCGATTAATCTCCAAGTTGACAGAGTCTGTCAATCAAGCTTACGAGGCTTCGCAACCAGCTGATGAAATCATTGCTCAGGCAGAAAAAGGCCTGATTGATGTCAGCGAAAATGCTAATCGAAGTGGATTTAAGAACATTCGAGATGTGTTGAATATCAACTTTGGAAATCTGGAAGCTCGCTCGCAACAAACGACCGATATTACAGGTATTGCGACAGGCTATCGTGACTTGGATCATATGACGACTGGACTTCATGAGGAGGAGTTGATTATCCTAGCAGCCCGTCCGGCGGTTGGTAAGACAGCCTTTGCCTTGAATATTGCTCAGAATATTGGGACTAAGTTGGACAAAACGGTTGCTATTTTTTCACTCGAAATGGGTGCTGAAAGTCTAGTGGATCGTATGTTGGCGGCAGAAGGTTTGGTGGAATCCCATTCTATCCGTACGGGGCAATTGACCGATGAGGAATGGCAAAAGTATACCATTGCTCAAGGGAATCTAGCCAACGCGAGTATCTATATCGATGATACGCCAGGGATTCGGATTACAGAGATTCGTTCTCGTTCTCGTAAACTGGCTCAAGAAACTGGAAATCTTGGTTTGATTTTAATAGACTATTTGCAGCTTATCACGGGAACTGGTCGGGAAAATCGTCAACAAGAGGTTTCAGAAATTTCACGTCAGTTGAAAATTTTAGCTAAGGAACTGAAGGTTCCAGTAATTGCTCTGAGTCAGTTGTCTCGTGGTGTAGAACAACGTCAGGATAAGAGACCGGTCCTATCTGATATTCGTGAATCGGGATCTATCGAGCAGGATGCTGATATCGTAGCTTTTCTCTATCGTGACGATTACTATGAGCGTGGTGGTGAAGAAGAGGACGGTATCCCAAATAATAAGGTAGAAGTTATTATTGAGAAAAACCGTAGTGGAGCTCGTGGAACAGTGGAATTAATTTTCCAAAAAGAATACAATAAATTTTCAAGTATTTCAAAAAGGGAGGAAATAAGATGACAGATGCATTTACAGATGTAGCTAAGATGAAAAAAA
Source organism: uncultured Streptococcus sp. (assembly GCA_963523725.1). Taxonomy (GTDB): domain Bacteria; phylum Bacillota; class Bacilli; order Lactobacillales; family Streptococcaceae; genus Streptococcus. The sequence continues at coordinate 1,508 of CAURES010000081.1, read as the reverse complement.
TCAAAGAAGAAATCAAGGCACATGAGGGTCATGTAATTGAAATGACTTTGGAAAATGGACGTAAGCGCCAAAAAAATAGATTGGGTAAGCTAATTGAGGTTTATCCATCCCTATTTATCGTGGAATTTGGAAACGTTGAAGGAGATAAACAAGCTAATGTTTATGTTGAATCCTTTACTTACTCAGATATCCTTACAGAAAAGAATTTGATTCATTATCTTGACTAAAGTGAGAAATTTTCTCACTTTTTCTTTTTTCTCCGAATAGTTTAAGTGAAGGTAATCTTCAATTTATATTATTTTTCAAGGAGGAAGAATGAAAGTTTTACCATTCAAAGTAACAGAGACAGGATTTTCTTTTAGAAAATCAGTTAAAAAGGTTGTTCCTTTTTTAGTAGTAGGATTGATGCTAGCAGCGGGTGATAGTGTATATGCCTATTCTGGAGGAAATGGATCGATTGCACGTGGGGATGATTATCCTGCTCATTATAAAAATGGGAGTCAGGAGATTGATAAGTGGCGCATGTATTCTCGTCAGTGTACTTCTTTTGCAGCCTTTCGTTTGAGTAATGTCAATGGTTTTGAGATTCCGGCAGCTTATGGAAATGCGAATGAATGGGGCTATCGTGCTCGTCGTGAAGGCTATCGTGTAGATAGTGTACCAACGATTGGATCTATTGCTTGGTCTACTGCAGGAGGATATGGTCATGTTGCCTGGGTTTCAAATGTAATGGGGGATAATATAGAAATTGAGGAATACAACTATGGTTATACAGGATCCTATAATAAACGAATTATAAAAGCAAATACGATGACAGGATTTATTCATTTTAAAGATTTGGATGGGGGTAATGTAGTAAGTAGTGGCAACGTATTCAATAGTCAACCTTCTTCGACAGGAGGAACTCATTATTTTAAGAATAAGGCAGCTATAAAAAATCAACCTTTAGTTAGTGCAACTTCAATTGCATATTATTCTCCAGGTGAGAGTGTTCATTATGATCAGGTACTTGAAAAAGATGGGTACAAGTGGTTGAGTTATATATCTTATAGTGGAAGTCGTCGTTATATTCAGTTAGAGGAGGTTGCGTCATCGCAGAATCAAACAGAAGGTAGTTCCAATGATGTTCTGACTGTTGGTTGGAAGAAAATAAATGGTAGTTGGTATCATTTCAAATCAAATGGTTCTAAATCAACAGGATGGTTGAAAGACGGTTCTAGCTGGTATTATTTGAAATCATCTGGTGAAATGCAGACAGGATGGTTAAAGGAGAATGGCTCGTGGTATTATCTAGATAGTTCAGGGGCAATGAAAACAGGATGGTATCAAGTTTCTGGTAAGTGGTATTATTCTTACTCTTCAGGTGCCTTAGCTGTTAATACGATGGTGGATGGCTACAGAGTAAACAGTGATGGAGAACGAGTATAGAAAATGGGAGTAGGAAATTTTCCTGCTCTTTTCTGTAAGCAGTTTCCTTGACATTTTTTTTATTTTGCGCTATCATATGT
>CAURES010000080.1:0-5599 GCA_963523725.1 uncultured Streptococcus sp. | reverse complement strand
CACGCGCGTGCAATTTCTGAGTAGAAATCCCCATTTCACAACCAAGACCAAATTGGCCACCATCAGTGAAACGAGTTGAGGCATTGACATAAACCGCTGCAGAGTCCACTTGATCTGTAAAGTAAGCTGCAGCTTCAGCATTTTCCGTCACAATGGCATCCGAATGATGGGTACTGTGGGCTTCAATATGGGCAACCGCTTCTTCTAAACTGCTCACAACCTTAACAGCTAGGACATAGTCTAAAAACTCAGTGTCAAAGTCTTGGGCCGCAGCTGCTTGGCCTGAAACAAACTGACTTGCTTTGCTATCCAAGCGGAATTGAATTGGTTCCATACCAGCTTCTTTTCGATCTGCAACCAGCACTTGCTCCAAGCAAGGAAGGAAGCTTGCTGCCTTGTCTTCATGAACCAGCAGAACCTCCATGGCATTGCAGACAGAAGGACGACTTGTTTTGGCATTGTTGATGATAGACAGAGCCTTGTCCTCATCTGCGTCCTTATCGACATAAACATGGACAATCCCAGTTCCTGTCTCGATAACAGGCACAATAGCATTCTCAACCACGGCATTGATCAAGCCAGCTCCTCCACGAGGAATAAGAAGGTCTAGATAGCCCTTGGCCTTCATCATGGCATAGCTACTTTCACGGCTGGTATCTTCCACCAGTTGAATCACATCTGGGTGAATAATAGTCGTCTCCAAGCCCTTCTTCAAAGCTGTGACAATGGCATGGGCTGTTTGATAGGCGTCCTTACCACTACGAAGAACAACTGCATTTCCACTTTTAAGAGCCAAAGCAGCCGCATCAGACGTCACATTTGGACGGCTTTCATAGATAATACCGATGACCCCCATAGCCACTCGTTTCTTGGTGATAACCAAGCCATTTTCAAGATGATTGGTTTCTAAAACTTCACCGATTGGATCTGGTAAAGCAACCACTTCACGAATCCCAGTTGCCATCGCTTCTATACGACCTGCATCCAAATAAAGACGATCCAGCATCACATCTGAGATTTTACCCTTAGCCGCTTCCATATCGAGGGCATTGGCCGCTAAAATTTCCTCAGTAGCTACTAATAAGTGATTAGCCATGGCTAACAAGGCTTGGTTTTTCACCTCTTCACTAGCTGTGTTGATCGATTTTTTAACAGCCTGTACCTGTTCAAATTGTTCTTGTGTACTTACCATAGTTTACCTCTAAAATTCTGTAAAGAGTAGTTGGATTTCAGGAGTAATGGAAATCCAGTCGTCACGGTGAATCAAGACACCCTTGGCTTTTTGAGAACGCAACATATCCTCCAAAGCAGATGCCCCAAATTGCACGCGTCCTTTTCCAAGTGATTTTCCACTTTCCTTGTCAAATACTGTCACGATATCACCGTAAGAAAAGGCGCCTTCTGCGTCAACAACACCAGATAAGAGAAGACTCTTTCCATGTTGAGAGAGAGCTTCTGCAGCCCCTTTATCAACCCAAATAGAACCTTGACTCTGAGCATAAAAGGCCAGCCATTGTTTCTGGGTACGAAGTCCCTTCTCTTGAGCAACAAAGTAGGAACCATCCTTGGTCTCCTCAGCTGCCTCAATCATGGCGTCTGACTTCAAGGATGAGCAGATATAAACAGGAACGCCCGATTCTGTCGCAATAGTTGCAGCTTTGATTTTGGTTAACATGCCCCCAGTTCCGTTTGAAGAACCTGCTCCACCGGCCATATCAATAATCTCACGATTGATAGTCTCGATTCGCTCCAAGCGTTTGGCAGTTGGATCTGAATTAGGATTTCCAGTATAGAGACCGTCCACGTCTGTCAAGAGGACTAAAAGGTCTGCTTGAACCATCGCCGCTACCTGGGCACTCAGAGTGTCATTATCCCCAACCTTGAGTTCATCAATAACGACACTGTCATTCTCGTTGATGATAGGAATCGCTCCACGGCTAAGTAGAACTGACAAAGCCTGATGGGCATTTTTATAACGGCGCTTATCCACAAAGTCATCCTGGGTCAGCAAGATTTGTGCAGAAACGATTTGGCGCAAGAGAAGATTGGTCGTGTATTCTTCCAACAAAAGGCCTTGCCCTACCGCTGCTGAAGCCTGTTTATCAGCAATCTTAGTCGGACGCTTTTTAAATCCTAAGGCTCCAAAACCTGCAGCAATGGCACCCGACGACACCAAAATCAATTCATGACCAGCCTCGTGCAACATAGCCAACTGCTGGGTAATAGCCTTTACCTTACTACGTGATAAACTTCCATCCTCATTTGTCAGAGAAGAAGTCCCCACCTTAAAGACAATCCGTTTGTATTTCATAGTCTCACTCCGATTCTTCATATTTATCCATTATAACATGAATGGCAGGAAATAGAAAAGAGTTGATAGGAAAAAAGGTCGAGACAAGCTATCTCAACCTTTTATCAAATCTAATTCTTTCTCAATCTCTCCAATGTTTCCTTAAATATCTCTGGGATATCTGCTGTAAATTCCAAGGTCTTACCTGTTCTCGGATGAGTAAAACCTAAAGTCTTAGCATGAAGAAATTGTCCATGTCCTTTCAAAGTCTTGCGAGGACCATAGACTTCATCACCAGCGACTGGATGGCCGATATAAGCCATGTGAACACGGATTTGATGAGTACGCCCTGTCTCCAGTTGCAACTCTACTAAGCTGTAATCACCAAAGCGTTCCAAGACGTGAAAACGGGTCACTGCAGGCTTCCCTTTGGCAGTCACAGCCTGTTTCTTACGGTCTTTTTCACTACGACCAATCGGCGCTTCAATTACACCACGATCATTTGGCAAATTTCCATGAACAATCGCCCAATATTTGCGGAGAGACTTTTTATCCTTGAGTTCTTGGGCAAGTGCTAGATGCGCCTCATCGTTTTTAGCAATCATGAGAAGGCCTGACGTATCCTTATCAATACGGTGAACAATTCCTGGACGCAGAACCCCATTGATACCCGACAAGTCCTTGATATGGTACATAAGAGCATTTACTAGGGTTCCACTAGTATGACCAGCACTCGGATGCACAACCATCCCCTGAGGCTTGTTAACGACGGCCACATCCTCATCTTGGTAGATGATTTCTAGCGGAAGATTCTCAGCCACATACTCTAAAACCTCTGGTTCTGGCACATGGTAAGTAACGACATCGCCCTCTTGGACAGTGTATTTAGCTTTCTTGACTTGGCCATTGACCAAGACCTGGCCTGATTTGATTTGTTCATTCGCGAGACTGCGTGATAATTCTGTCAAATCCGACAAAGCCTTATCTAAACGCAGGCCACCAGTTTCAATTTTAATTTCCATTTATTTCCTCTTTTAGCATTGCAATCAATAAAATAATCACTCCAACAGTCAGATAGCTATCTGCCACATTGAAAATTGCAAAATTGATAAAGTCCAAGTGAAACATATCCACAACAAAGCCCTGACTCACCCTGTCAATAAAATTCCCAAGACCACCTGCGATAATCAAGGTCAAACCCAAGACCATCCAGAGTGAGTCCTCCATGTGCTTATGTAGATACCAAATGGCACCTACCATAACGACAAGTGTAATGATAGCAAATAACCACTGCTGGTCTTGTAACATGGAGAAGGCTGCCCCTCGATTTTGCAGGTAGGTCAAGCTAACGAAACTGGGAATCCAAGAGCGCACTTCACCCAGTGGAATCTGCTGGACGATATAGGATTTAACTAACTGATCCAGCGCAATCAAAAGCAATACAATGACTGCCACTATTCCTCTTTTTTTCATGATTTCCTCTTCTGATTAAAATATTCTTGCATGACTTCTACAAAGAGAGTCCCAGCTTGACTCAGCTCCACTTCTTCACGTTTAACATAAACCATGCGATTATCTAGGTTATCCTTGAGACGAATAACTGTGATACCATTAACACTATCACTATCTAAAAATCCAGAACCTGTCGCATAGGCGTCCGTCCGCTCTAAAATACCATTCAAGGTAGCACGGTCTGTCACATTAAACATCTGTGAGCTAGCACTGGTATCGACAAAATTCTCTGAATAATAAAGGTACTCGTCTTTCTCTTGAGTAAAACGAACCGTTGGTAAATCAGCTAAATCCTCCATGACCAATTCCTCTTTCTGGGCTAAAGGATGCCCTTCACGAAGATAAATATGGGTATGAAAGGGAATCAATTCAATGACCTCCAGACCTAGCTTTTCAACCCGTTGCATAATCCCCTTTTTATTTTGATTGTTGAGGTAAATAATCCCAATCTCACTATGCCCTTGAGCTACTTCGTCTAAGATTTGAACAGTAGTTGATTCAAAAATACGAAAGTTCTTATAATCAGGATAGCGCTCTGAAAAGGCCGTAATGGTTGGTGGCAAGAAGTCATAGTGCTGACTAGCAATGGAAAATTCATCTTTTTCTTCCTCAGGATTGGCATACTGATTTTGAAAAATATCAAATCCTTTAACCAATTCTTGCGCTTTTTCATAAAATTCCATACCACGACGGGTCAAGAAAGTCCCTGAGCTGGTCCGACGGAAAATCTTAAAGCCCAATTCTTTTTCCAAATCACGAACAGAAATAGACAGACTCGGCTGACTAACATACATCTTTTCAGCAGCTTCACGGAAAGTACCACTATTCGCAATAGCCACAACATAGCGTAATTGTTGAATGTTCATCTTCTACCCCCAACTTCTTTATCTTTTCATTATACCATATTTTAGAAGTTTTTCAAAAAGGAAAAAAGTATGGAAATTTTCAAGTCTCAATAAATACTCTAACATTCCAAGACAAGAATTGGAATAATGTCTTTTTTCAGTCCTTATCTGATTTCAAACAAATAAAAACAGCAAATCTTGTTGATTTACCGTTTAAAACATGATACAAATTCAACTTCATATAAATTTACGAAAAAAGCCCTCTAAGCTTTACTTCGATCTCTATGAATCAACTAGAAAAAAACTCTTCAATCCTATTAGTCATATCTGGATTTACTTCCCAAATACCAGCATAAGGTTGTTCAATATACTGTTTTTCTTTCATAGTATATAGATAGACTACACTATCCTTTTTTTCATTTTGATGAGTGAATTTGATAATGATGTAATCTTTAACATTTGTCGGTTGATCATTGAAACTCTCCAAAGTTGTAGATTTGGACTGTTTCTGTATCTCCTCAATCAATTTTGAGATTTCTTCTCTCTTGGTTATAGTTTTAATATCTTCAGAGATTTTTTTCTGCAGGGAAATTACAGAGATCGTTTCAGGTTCAGGAAGAATAAGTTTTTTCTTACTGACACAAGCTGATAGAACAAGAAATGAGATTGAACAGACTATCATTATGATAATTTTTTTCATACAAGTCCACATCCTTTCATTCTGCTTACTTTTTCTCTGAGATACAATTATAATATCAAACCTTAGCCATTTTTACAATATCTTAGTCCCTTATAACATTCATTAATGTAAAAGTTTCACATTTATAATTTTACAACTAAGTTCGCCTCGTACATAGGATTTTAAATATGGGTAGCAAAACAAAAATAGGCTCTCCGAAACTCGGAAAGCCTTATTTAATGCTACTTCTAGCTTCCTCGCCTTTATACTTCA
>CAURES010000079.1:0-5651 GCA_963523725.1 uncultured Streptococcus sp. | reverse complement strand
ATATTATCAACTGGCAAAACAAGTCAAGGAAATAACAGATGCCTATCAGGTACCCCTGATCATCGATGATCGTTTGGATGTCTGTCTTGCAGTTGATGCTGCTGGTCTGCATATTGGAGACGATGAATTACCCGTTTCGGTAGCTCGCAAAGTCCTGGGCCCTGACAAAATCCTCGGTGTCACAGCTAAAACTGTAAAAAGAGCCCTCGAGGCAGAAGAAGGAGGGGCGAATTACTTGGGGACAGGAGCCATTTTCCCGACTACGACTAAGGAAAATGCGCCTATCACCCTAATTTCAACCTTGAAAACAATTTGCCAAAGGGTCGCCATTCCAGTAGTTGCTATTGGCGGCTTGACATCAGAGAACATTGACCAACTTGCTGCAACTGGTATAGCTGGGGTAGCTGTCGTTAGGGATCTTATGCAGGCAGAAGATATTGAGGCAAAAACGCAAGCATTTTTAACAAAGCTGGATGAGATTATTTTCTAATTAATACTCAATGAAAATCAAAGAGCAAACTAGGAAGCTAGCTGCAGGTTGCTCAAAGAACAGCTTTGAGGTTGTAGATAAAGCTGACGTCGTTTGAAGAGATTTTCGAAGAGTATAAAAACTCTCTAATTCCCTTAAAGTAGGAACTAGAGAGTTTTTTTAATCTTTAAAGCTTGTATGGTTGACTGGTCCAGAACCATGACCAAGTTGAGGAGCGTCTTGGATGGCTTTTGTGATAAAGGCCTTGGCTTTATCGACTGCTTGATAGAGGTTTTTCCCCTTGGCTAGTTCAGCCGTAATCACTGCAGCAAAGGTACATCCAGTACCATGGGTGTGACAGGTTTGAATTCGTGGACTTTCCCAGACAAATTGGTCATCCTTGGTAAAGAGGAAATCCTTGGCACCGCCTTCGAGATGGCCACCTTTGATGACTACAGACTGAGGACCAAATTCTTTTAAAATCAGGCGACCGGCACGCTGCATGTCTTCAGGATCATGGATTGAAAAACCAACAATCTCTTCTGCCTCAGGAAGATTGGGTGTGATGATGGTAGCAAGTGGAAGCAGGTTTGTTTTTAGGTAGCTTCTGGCACTGGTATCAATCAGGGTGTCACCGCTTGTTGCGACCATAACAGGGTCAAGGACATAGGGACAATCCAGCTTTTTAAGATAGGGCTGGATGATTTCCATAATTTCAGTAGTTGCCAACATGCCAGTTTTTACAGCCTGAGGTGGGATATCCGAAAAGACACTCTCCAATTGGGCTTTCAACATTTGAGGAGAAACATGCTCAATTAGCTGAACGCCTCTGGTATTTTGAGCGACAAGGCTGGTCACAACGGCCATTCCATAGACATCTCTAGCTTGGAATGACTTTAAATCAGCCATAATGCCAGCACCACCACTAGGGTCAGTCCCTGCAATGGTCAAAGCAACGGGTAAATAAGTCATCTAAAACCTCCCAACCAACTGAAGTTTGTATTCTTAAGAACAAGCTAGTCTGTTTTAGAAAGGCAATAGAAGACTGCTAGTCCCCATTATCATTTCCACTTCCATCAGCTAGCATTACCTAGATTGAGTCAAAGGGTCTAACAGTCGTTAATCTCAGCTTTACGCACCCCTAGTGGTTGTTTTCTTTTTTCTTTAGTATAGCATATTTTTATAGTTTATATAGTAAAAATTGACTGTAAATCTCTTGTTACATGATTAGAATTCTATTTTTCGAAAAAATAATAAAAATTATAGTTGACAAATGTAGATTTTCGGAGTATACTAATAACTGTAATCGACAAATGTAGATTTAGGAGGTGTGATGATGCAGATTTCAGATGCAGAATGGCAGGTCATGAAGATTATTTGGATGCAAGGAGAGCAGACCAGTACGGATTTGATCAGGGTTCTGGCGGAGCGGTTCGACTGGTCCAAGTCAACCATTCAAACTCTTTTGGCTCGTTTGGTTGAGAAAGAGTGTCTGACAAGGAAAAAAGAAGGCAAGTTCTTTGTCTATTCAGCCCTTTTAACTTTGGACCAAAGTCGGGATTTACTTGTCCAAGATATCAAGGACAAGGTTTGTTCTCGTAGGATTAAGAACTTGTTGGCTGACTTGATTGCCGAATGTGATTTTACTCAGGCTGACTTGGAAGACTTGGAAGCTGTGGTTTCTGAGAAGAAATCAAGCGCTGTAACAGAAGTAAAATGTAATTGTATGTAAAGGAGACGTCATGTTAAATAGTATTGTAACCATTGTTTGTATTACCCTTATCGCCTTTATCTTGTTTTGGTTTTTCAAAAAGCCTGAAAAATCTGGACAAAAGGCCCAGCAAAAAAACGGCTACCAAGAGATTCGAGTGGAGGTCATGGGGGGCTATACGCCTGAGTTGATTATCCTCAAGAAATCAGTGCCAGCCCGCATTGTCTTTGACCGTAAGGACCCTTCACCTTGTTTGGATCAGATCGTCTTTCCAGACTTTGGTGTACATGCGGACCTGCCCATGGGTGAAGAGTATGTAGTGGAAATCACGCCTGAGCAGGCTGGAGAGTATGGTTTCTCTTGTGGCATGAATATGATGCACGGTAAGATGATTGTAGAATAGGAGAATGATATGACTGAAATTGTAAAAGCAAGTCTTGAAAATGGTGTTCAAAAAATCCGTATCACGGCAGACAAAGGCTACCATCCAGCCCACATTCAACTGCAAAAAGGAATTCCTGCTGAGATCACCTTTCACCGTGTGACACCTTCAAACTGTTATAAGGAAATTCTGTTTGAAGAAGAAGGCATCTTGGAACCAATCGGCGTAGATGAGGAGAAAGTCATTCGTTTTACACCTCAAGAATTAGGTCAACATGAATTTTCTTGTGGCATGAAGATGCAAAAGGGAAGTTATACCGTAGTTGAGAAGACTCGAAAATCTCTATCACTTTTACAGCGTTTTTGGATTACTAGTATCTTTACTGTGCCTCTTGTGATCCTCATGATTGGGATGTCGACAGGAGGAATTAGTCACCAAGTCATGCGTTGGGGCACCTTTTTAGCCACAACACCGATTATGCTAGTAGCAGGTGGTCCTTATATCCAAAGTGCTTGGGCTAGTTTTAAAAAGCACAATGCCAACATGGATACCTTGGTTGCTCTGGGAACCCTAGTGGCCTATTTCTATAGCTTAGTTGCCCTCTTCGCTGGTCTCCCCGTTTACTTTGAAAGTGCTGCATTTATCTTCTTCTTCGTTCTTATGGGAGCCGTTTTTGAGGAGAAAATGCGGAAAAATACTTCCCAAGCTGTGGAGAAATTACTTGACTTGCAGGCTAAAACTGCAGAAGTCTTGCGTGAGGATAACTATGTTCAAGTCCCTTTGGAGCAAGTCAAGGTAGGTGACCTGATTCGAGTGCGTCCCGGTGAAAAGATTGCGGTTGATGGTGTCGTAGTAGAAGGTATCTCTAGTATTGATGAGTCTATGGTGACAGGTGAGAGTCTGCCTGTGGACAAGACAGTTGGAGATACCGTCATTGGTTCAACCATCAATAATAGTGGAACACTTGTTTTTAGAGCAGAAAAAGTTGGTTCAGAGACTGTTTTGGCTCAGATTGTGGATTTTGTGAAGAAAGCTCAGACAAGTCGTGCGCCGATTCAGGACTTGACGGATAAAATTTCAGGGATTTTTGTCCCAGCAGTTGTCATTTTAGGGATTGTGACCTTTTGGGTTTGGTTCGTCTTGCTCAGGGATAGTGTAGTTGTGCTTGGAGCGAGCTTTGTGTCTTCGCTTCTCTATGGAGTAGCAGTTCTGATTATTGCCTGCCCTTGTGCCTTGGGACTTGCAACACCGACAGCCCTTATGGTGGGGACAGGTCGCAGTGCCAAGATGGGAGTTCTCCTCAAAAATGGAACGGTTCTACAGGAAATCCAGAAAGTTCAAACTATCGTCTTTGATAAGACCGGAACTTTGACTGAAGGGAAACCTGTGGTCACAGATATCATCGGCGACGAAGTAGAAGTGCTTGGATTGGCAGCTTCCTTGGAAGAAGCTTCTCAACACCCACTGGCTGAAGCCGTTGTGAAACGAGCGAGTGAAGCTGGACTTGAGTTTCAAACTGTTGAAAATTTCCAAGCCTTGCACGGAAAAGGTGTCTCAGGGCAAATCAATGGAAAACAAGTTCTGCTTGGAAATGCTAAAATGCTGGATGGCATGGATATTTCTAGCATTTATCAAGAAAAACTAGAACAACTAGAAAAAGAAGCTAAGACAGTTGTGTTCTTGGCTGTGGACAATGAAATCAAAGGCTTGCTTGCTTTGCAAGATATCCCTAAGGAAAATGCTAAGCTAGCCATTAGTCAGTTGAAAAAACGAGGCCTTAAAACAGTCATGCTGACAGGAGACAATGCAGGTGTGGCGCGTGCTATTGCGGATCAGATTGGAATCGAAGAGGTCATTGCAGGTGTCTTGCCAGAAGAAAAAGCCAACGAAATCCATAAACTACAATCAGCTGGAAAAGTAGCCTTTGTTGGGGACGGTATCAATGATGCTCCTGCCCTCAGTGTAGCAGATGTGGGAATTGCTATGGGAGCTGGAACAGATATCGCCATCGAGTCAGCAGATTTGGTGTTGACAACCAATAACCTCCTAGGAGTGGTACGTGCCTTTGATATGAGTAAGAAAACCTTTAATCGAATTCTGCTCAATCTTTTCTGGGCCTTTATTTACAATGTCGTCGGAATTCCGATAGCTGCAGGAGTCTTTTCTGGTGTTGGACTGGCCCTCAACCCAGAACTGGCAGGTCTAGCCATGGCCTTTAGTTCTGTATCTGTTCTGACTAGTTCACTCTTACTAAACTTTAGTAAAATAGATTAAAAGCGGGCTTGCTCGCTTTTAATTATAAAACAGAATTTAAAAACGTTTTCAAACTGTACTGTAATAGAGAATAAAAACTTCTGAGCAGATTCTTAGTAAAGTCAAAATAAATGTGATAAATTAGTATTGTAAAAATTTACTGAAACGTTTTCAAAAACTATATGAAACCTTTTTTAGTAGATTTAAAAATATTTGAAGGAGAGTTATCATTATGACTCAAGGGAAAATTACTGCATCTGCAGCAATGCTCAACGTATTGAAAACATGGGGCGTAGACACAATCTACGGTATCCCATCAGGAACACTCAGCTCATTGATGGACGCTTTGGCTGAAGACAAAGATATCCGTTTCTTGCAAGTTCGCCACGAAGAAACAGGTGCTCTTGCAGCGGTTATGCAAGCTAAATTCGGCGGCTCAATCGGGGTTGCAGTTGGTTCAGGTGGTCCAGGTGCGACTCACTTGATTAACGGTGTTTACGATGCAGCTATGGATAACACTCCATTCCTTGCTATCCTTGGATCACGTCCAGTTAACGAATTGAACATGGATGCTTTCCAAGAATTGAACCAAAACCCAATGTACAACGGTATCGCTGTATACAACAAACGTGTAGCTTACGCTGAGCAATTGCCAAAAGTAATTGACGAAGCTTGCCGTGCTGCAGTTTCTAAAAAAGGTCCAGCTGTTGTTGAAATCCCAGTAAACTTCGGTTTCCAAGAAATCGACGAAAACTCATACTATGGATCAGGTTCATACGAGCGTTCATTCATCGCTCCTGCTTTGAACGAAGTTGAAATCAACAAAGCTGTTGAAA
>CAURES010000078.1:0-5669 GCA_963523725.1 uncultured Streptococcus sp. | reverse complement strand
ACCCAACCATACTGACTTGAAAAACCTGTCGTGTCTTTTTCTTTTGAAAGATAGTACAACCCTTGATTTAAAAGGACATTACGAATTTCTGCTTTTAATCCCTGATAAAAAATCGATTGCTGGTTGGCATCTGCAGACAAGAGATTTGCATAAATAAGCGCCCTAAAAGAACGTTCAAGGGTTGACAGGCCTACCTTATCAATCTCTTTATCTAACCCTCCATCAGATGAAATCCCTTCTGCAATGAAATGAAATTGTTCCTGTGTAAATAGCTCTTCTTGAATCCCTCTAGCAAAGTTTGTAAAAACAAGATCATCGCGAATTTCTGGAGAAGGATCTCCCAAATGATCAAGCAACCATTGGATTTCTTCCTCATGATAACTTGTTTTTTCTTCTGCTATTTTTCTAAGTAACTCTTGATACATGGTCAATACCTCTACATTTCTAGCAACTTGATATAATCTAGACCCCATTTCTCGACAGCATCTAAAACAACTCTGAATTCCTGCCCCATTTCGGTTAAGCTGTACTCAACTCGTGGTGGAACTTCGGCATAGACCTTTCGTTGAACAATCTTATCCTTTTCTAATTGACGGAGATGACGGGTCAAAATAGTTTGAGTAATCCCAGGCAATAATCTCTGCAATTCTTTAAATCGTTTGGTACCCGTACTCAACTGATAAATGATTACCAGTGCCCATTTCCCCGTTAAAACCCTCTGCGTTGTCGCAAATGGACAAATACCATACTCACTCACTTTATTTGTCATAAAATATCTTCTTTCTATTTTTTTAAAAAAATTTATCTTTTAGTATCAATAATAGTACTACTTTTGATACTAGCTATCAAAAAAGTGTCTACTTGTTTTTTTATTTGTAACTGTTACAATTATATCATAAAAAAGAAATGGAGAATAGATATGTCAACAAACTTAGAAATTTTCAATGCTTATAACCAAGCTTTAATTGCTGGTGACTTTCCTGGTGTCTTTGAAACGATGGCAGACGATATTGTCTGGCATCAACCTGGTAATCATAGTCTATCTGGTTCAGTTGTTGGTAAGGACAAGCTAGGAACTCACCTGGCTACATTTGCTGAGAAAACTAATGGAACCTTTAAGGTGATAACAAATTGGGTTTCTGACAATAAGGATTTAATCGCAGCCAATGTTACTTTTCTTGGAACACGTGCTGATGGTACTGAACTCAATATGAACGGGATTGACCTCTTCCGTATTGAAGACGGAAAAATCAAAGAAGTTTGGCTCTTCTCTTCAGATCAAGCTGAAGAAGATAGCTTTTGGGGATAATTTAAGAGGCCAGGACAAAAAATTTTGATTTTAGGAATTCTTTATTATAAATTTTTAAAATCGATAGATTAGAAAAAAAGCGAACAAGACAGAATTCTGAGTGTCAGATAACTCGTTTTGTTCGCTTTTTATATTTAAGGTTAGACTTTTGTCCCAGACTCTTTTAATTTACTCTCCCAACTGGGCACTGTAGGCGATAATCTGGTTAACTGTGTCTGACAAGAATTGGATGGTATCACGGAGTGGTTTATCTGTTGAAATATCAGCACCGATAATCATAGCTGACTCAAGTGGTGTCTTGCTACCACCTGATTTGAGAAGATTGAGCCAATCTTCAGCTCCATTCTCAGAGTTTTTAAGATGGAGGTAACCAGCTGTCGAGATAACTAGTCCTGCTGAGTAAGTGTAACTATACAAGCCCATGTAGTAGTGAGCTTGGCGCATCCAAGTCAAAGCTGCATCATCGTCAATTTCAATAGCATCTCCCCAGAAGTCTGTCAAGACTTCCTTCATAATGCTGTTGAGCTTACTTGCTCCAAAGGTCTCCCCTTCTTCAATCAATGTATACACCTTACGCTGGAAGGCTGCTTCTAAGAGGTGAGTAATGAAATTATGGAAGTAAGTATCTGTCAAACGGTGAGCCAGAGCGAAGCGTTTTTGACGAGGGTCGTCAGATTGGTGCTCCAAGTAGTCACTGAGAAGCAATTCATTGAAGGTTGACGGTGCTTCAACATAGTAGGTCGACATGTGGGCATTAAAGTAGCTTTGGTGATTATCTGAAAAGATAAATTGACCAGAATGCCCGATTTCATGAATCAAGGTATAGACATCGCTCAAACGCCCTGTCCAGCTCATGAGGACATAAGGGTGCACGCGATATGGATCCGCCGCATAGCCACCAGAATCCTTGCCACTATTGGCAGCGAAGTCCACCCAGCGCTCTTCTTGATAGCGAGCAACTTCCTGACAATATTCTTGCCCCAAAGGTTCTACAGACTTCATGACCAAATCATAGGCATCATCAATGCTCACTTGAGGATTCAGGGCGCTGTCCAAATCCAATTTCCAGTCTGCAAAGGTCATCTTTTCAAGACCATTTACCTTGGCAACATGCTTGAGGTATCTCTGAGCAACTGGCGCAAAATCCTTCATGATGAGGTCAATTTGGCGGTCAAACATGGCACGATCCACTTCCTGCTCAGCCAGAAGATAATCAAAGACGGAGTCGTAGCCCTTCATATCAGCCAAGAGTTTTTCAGACTTGACTTGGGCTAGATAGGCTGCTGCAGCCGTATTTTGGTGCTTACGAAGACCTTCTGAGAAGGAACGGAAAGATTTCTCACGAACCTCAGCATCCTCATGGTTTTGGTAGAAATTTTCATAGGTCACAAAGCTGTTTTTGTAGGTCTTGCCATGAGCTTCAAAGTCAGCCATTTCGAAATCCCCAGCTCGCATCTTAGTGTAAATATCCTGCGGACTGTAGAAAACTTCACCGAGATTGGTCAAGGCCTTCTCCACATCAGCCCCTAGATAGTGGGCTTTTTTGATTTTTGCCTGACGAATGGCTGCCGTTAAATGAGGCAATTTACCCAAACGGTCCAAGACTTCCTCATCTGCTGCCACCAAGGCATCGTCAAAGAAGGTCAAGGCTACGCTGGCATCTGTTTCAAATTCCATCCCAGCTTGGGCAATGTTAGCAAATTCGTCATTGCTAAAGTCTGTCGTCTGAGGCATAAAGCCATAGTTGCCAATATGGCTCATCTGAATGTAGATTTGTTCCAATTCCGCAAAGGCCTTCTCAAAATCCTCAAAAGTATGAAGATTACCCTTGTAGTCACGGCTAAATTGGTTGATGTCTTCGCGAGCTTTCTCGATTGCACGCAAGAAATCCTCACGGTCTTGGTATAGGGCTGTTAAATCCCAAAGTTCCTTCTCTGGAAATTCTGAACGGTGTTTTTGTTCCATTTTCTTCCTCTTATTTCTCTAATTCTAATAAAACACTAAGGGCTGATAAAGCGTAAAGTGGTGCTGTTTCTGCTCGTAAGATGCGAGGACCAAGTCCTGACAAGACTGCTCCTTTAGCTTCAAAACTCTCAATTTCTGCAGGTGACAGACCACCTTCTGGACCAAAGATAAAGAGCAGTTTGGCTCCTGTTTCAAGACCACTAACTGCTTGTAAAAGCGCAGCGGCTTCTCCTTCTTTTGCCGACTCTTCATAAGCCACTACGATAGAGTCAAACTGGTCTAGTTGGACTAGAAAGTCAGCTTTGTTCTCGAAAAGCTGGATACTTGGAACAACATTACGCTTACTTTGTTCTGCTGCTCCAAGGGCGATTTTTTCTAGTTTTTCAACCTTTTTGCCCAATTTTTTGCCATCCCACTTAGCAACGGACCAATCGGCAGGAAAGGCCCAAATCTGGCTGGCACCTAGTTCCGTCACTTTTTGAGTGATAAACTCCAGCTTGTCCCCCTTGGGAAAGCCGGATGCAATGGTCACTTGGACTGGCAGTTCCACATTGTCAGCTAACTCTTCAACCAACTCAAACTGACGGGCTTCCACATCCAGCACGCGCGCCAAGCGCTTAATTCCATCATCAAAGACCAAAGTAACCTCATCATCTTCTTTCAAGCGCATAACCTGAAACATATGCTTGCTGGTTTCCTTGTCCTCGATGGTGACAGGAGAGATAGCACTGCCTTTGACAAAATACTGTTGCATGCTAGCCTCCAATCACACCGGAAATATCCTTGGTTTTCTTAAAGACACAGGCATTCCATTCCCCTTGAACCATGTGGGTTTCAAGGAAAAATCCAGCTGACTCAGCCGACTCGCGCACCATGTCCCACTTGTCCTTAATAATTCCACTCATGATGAGGTAGCCTTCATCCTTGACCAAGCGGTAAGCATCATCCGTCAGATGAACGAGGATATCCGCCAAGATATTAGCTACAATCACATCTGCCTCGATCTCAACTCCCTTAAGCAAGTCTCCTGCTGCTACATGGATGTTTTCCATACCAGGGTTTAGCTCAATATTTTCCTGAGCCACACGAACCGCCACATCATCTAGGTCATAGGCGAAAATTTCCTTAGCACCAAGTAGCGAGCTAGCAATAGAGAGGACGCCTGATCCAGTCCCCACATCTAGCACTGTTTCCCCACCACGAAGAATCTGTTCCAAGGCAAAGAGGCTCATCTTAGTTGTTGGATGCGTCCCAGTACCAAACGCCATGCCAGGATCCAGCTTGATAATCTTTTCCCCAGCAGTCGGCTCATAGTCTGTCCAAGAGGGAACGATGGTCAAATCATGAGTGATGCGAGCAGGTTCATAGTATTTCTTCCAGTTGTCTGCCCAGTCTTCCTCAGCCAAGGCAGTCGTCCCCATCTTGACCTCACCCAAATCCATAAAATCTGTCAATTCTGCTAGGCGAGCCTGCAAGTCTGCTTTAACCACTGCTACATCAACCGTTTCAGGGTAGTAGGCTGTCACTACGATTTCTTCTTGCTGCTCGACCTCTGGGAAAATCTCGCCGAAGCGGTCGACATTTCCCACATAGTCCATGCTGTCTTCAATCGCAACACCTTGGGCACCTAACTCAATCAAGAGGTTGGAAACCAACTCCTCCCCCTCACGCTTAACTGTAACTTTTAACTCTTGCCATGTTTCCATCATTAAGATACCAAGCCCGTAAAACACAAAGCCAAAATAGGAACTTCTCTGAAGACGCTTGTGTCTACGTGAAGTTTATCTTTTTGGCACAATGTTTAGGGCGGGTTCAGTTTAGAAATGTAACTGAACCATCCTTTCTAATCACTTACTTTTAAATAATCCCTCAATCTGTCCTGCAACTGAGGGACAACTTGACTGGAACTAAGAAATTCCTCGACATTCATCAACTGATAGCCCTGTCCTTCATCTCCAAAGACAATCTTGTCAAATTGGTCCTGAGCCAACTGACCGACTAGAAATACAGATTGTTTATCCGCAAAGAGCATGCTTGGATAAACCCTACTCCAAAGCAGACAATCCTCAGTCAGATGAATTCCCAGTTCTTCATAAACTTCACGCTCCACACATTCAAAAGGACTTTCATCCCCCTCTCGCCCACCACCGGGCAGTTCCCACATATTGGGCCATGGAATGTTTGCCTTATCATCGCGTAAAATAGTCAAGAGCTCATCCCCACAAAACAAAGCAATCTTGCAGCCTGTGAAATCAGAAATTTCTAGTTCCATATTAGACTCCTTCGGTTAATTCTTTTTCCAGCTCGGCTAACCAGTTTTGATAATAGCTTTTCTCATCTCGTAACATCCGGCTGCTATTCATTTTCTGTCTAGCAATCTTCATAGCCTTGTGAG
>CAURES010000077.1:0-5788 GCA_963523725.1 uncultured Streptococcus sp. | reverse complement strand
ATATCGCAGAGAGCGAAGCTAGCTGGCTCTATACTCCTGTCGACAATCTCTCTGGGCTTCCCCGCCACGATGATATGGCGGATGTGGTCGCAAAACCAGCTGAACACACCTTTGTCTTTCATGAAAAATACCAACTAGAGGAATTTCGTTTTACTGTCTTGCCAACACCAGGTCATTCTATCGGCGGCGTTTCTATCGTCTTTCCTGATGCTCACCTAGTCTTGACAGGAGATGCTTTGTTCCGTGAAACTATCGGACGGACCGACCTTCCAACTGGTAGTACGGAGCAACTCCTCCATAGTATCCAAACCCAACTCTTCACCCTACCAAACTACGATGTCTATCCAGGGCATGGTCCAGCTACGACTATTGCTCACGAAAAAACTTTCAATCCTTTTTTCTAGTAAAATGATGACAATGTCTATCGCATTTTAAGTACACTATCCAGCAATTCTTTCCATTATAAAAGGCATCCTATCAAGGCTTTCACACCTAATTGGATGCCTTTTTCTGATGACTAGATTTTTTGCATTACCAAATAATCACGCGGTCTTCTGGTGAACGCCACATTCCGTCTCCTTCTTTGACATCATAGGTTGTAAAGAAATCATCGAAGTTTGGTACTTGTACATTGACACGGAGTTTGGCTGGTGCGTGCACATCGACGCTAGCCAAAAGTTTCATAAATTCTGGACGACCTTTCATGCGCCAGATGCGACCAAAGTTGTAGAAGAACTCTTCTGCTGAGAAGTCTGGTTCTCTCTTAGCTGCTTCAAGCGCTGCAGCGATTCCTCCCAAGTCAGCCACGTTTTCTGATACAGTCAATTTACCGTTGATGGTTGCTCCATAAGAATCCTGTCCATCAAATTGGTCAATGACTTTTTGTGTTTTCTCCTTGAAGGCAGCATAGTCGCTCTCTGTCCACCAATCCTTGAGGCTACCATTTTCATCAAAGGAAGCTCCGTTGGTATCAAAGGCGTGAGAAATTTCATGGGCAATAACCGCCCCGATACCCCCGTAGTTAGCAGAAGATGACTGATGCAAATCATAGAAAGGTGCTTGTAAAATAGCCGCTGGAAAGACAATCAGGTTCTTCTGTGGATTGTAGTAGGCATTGACCATATGAGCAGGCATGCCCCATTCCTTGTAGTCTACAGGCTGGTTCCACTTGCTCCAACTGTGCTTGATTTCCACACGCGCAAAGGCTAGAGCATTGTCAAAAAGACTAGCATTTTCATCCACTACCTTGTCCTTGTAGCGTTCTGGCAATTCTTCTGGGTAACCGATATAAGGCTTGATGACATTGAGTTTGACGATGGCCTTGTCACGAGTTTCAGGAGTCAGCCAGTCATTCTTAGCCAAGCGTTCCTTATAGACATCAATCATGGTTGCCACTTTTTTCTCTACGTCTGCCTTGGCCTCTGGAGAGAATTTTTCATGGGCATACCAGAGACCTAAGGCTTGTTTGAAAGGACCTTGTGCTAGCTGGTAGGCTGCCTTGACCTTGTCTTTGGCTTCTGGAACCCCTGAAAGCGCACGGCTATAGGCACCTGACAAGACACGGATTTCTTCTGTTAAATAGCTGGTTGAAAGATTAACAACACTTAAAATTAAGGTTGCCTTGAGGAGAGGCCAAGCCTCTTCACTATAGAATTGATCTGCTGCTTGCCAGAAACGTTCCTCGTCTACGATAACCTTGTCTGGTGCTTGTCCAAGAACAGCTTGGAAGAAGTCATCCAAAGGTAGGGCAGGCGCAAATTTCTTGAAATCTTCGTAAGCATATGGATGGTAAAGTTTAGCATACTCTGAACTTTCTTCATTAGAGAGCACCACTGCCGCAACTCGGCGGTCCAATTCTAGTCTTTTCTCTAGCAAGTCTTCAATTTCTTCATCAGAGAAATCATAAGCCTTGAGAAGATTTGCGCTACTTTCTTTCCAAAGAGTCAAGAGCTCTTCGCGCTGAGGATGGTCTTCTGCATAGTAGGTCGTATCTGGCAGGATCGTGCTTGGAGCGCTAGCCCATAGAACATTGATTCTGGCATCCATAAAGTCTGGCGATACACCAAAAGGAAGGAAGTTAGGTTTTCCTGCAAGTTCAAACTCTGCTAGTCTAGCTGTAAAATCCGCAAAAGTCTCCAATTCTTGGAATTCTTTAAGGAGTGGTAAGACAGGTGTGATACCGTCAGCTTCTCTCTTGTCAAAATCACGAACTAGGCGGTGGTATTTGACAAAGTTTGCCAAGATAGCATCCTCAGGCACCTCTTCACCTGCCAACCACTTGTCTGTTGTCGCCAGCATCAGGTCTTCAATTTCCTGATCTAAATCAACAAAACCTCCTGTTTGAGACTTATCTGCTGGAATTTCAGCTGTCTGTTGCCATTCTCCATTGATTGCATCATAAAAATCATCTTGATAACGTGTCATCTTGTTCTCGCTTTCATTTGTATTTGTTTTTAGCTTAACAAAAATTAACTGGGAATGCAATTAAAATACAAGATTAAAAGAACTTAAATATTTTACTGTTAATATTTTAATTTTTTGAAAAATTAACTTGACTTAATTTTTTTTTTAAGGTATATTAAGAGTCAGGAGGAATACAAGTTTATGATACGTATCGAAAACCTCAGTGTCTCCTACAAAGAAACGTTGGCACTTAAGGATATTTCACTAGTGCTCCAAGGACCAACAATTACCGGTATCATTGGTCCTAACGGTGCTGGAAAATCAACATTATTAAAAGGTATGCTGGGAATTATCCCACATCAAGGTCAGGCATTTCTCGATGACAAGGAAGTTAAAAAATCCTTACATCGAATCGCCTATGTCGAACAAAAAATCAATATCGACTACAACTTTCCCATCAAGGTCAAGGAATGTGTCTCGCTAGGACTCTTTCCCTCTATCCCTCTCTTTCGAAGTTTAAAGGCTAAACATTGGAAGAAAGTGCAAGAAGCCCTTGAAATCGTCGGTCTAGCTGACTACGCTGAACGGCAAATCAGTCAACTGTCTGGAGGTCAATTCCAGCGGGTCTTGATTGCCAGATGTTTGGTACAGGAAGCCGACTATATCCTCTTGGATGAACCCTTTGTTGGGATTGACTCTGTCAGTGAGGAAATCATCATGAATACGCTGAGAGATCTGAAAAAAGCTGGGAAGACGGTTCTCATCGTCCACCACGACCTCAGCAAGGTTCCCCACTACTTCGATCAAGTCTTGCTTGTCAATCGAGAAGTGATTGCCTTTGGTCCAACCAAAGAAACCTTTACCGAAGCCAATCTCAAAGAAGCTTACGGTAATCGACTCTTTTTCAATGGAGGTGACCTATGATTGCAGAATTTATCGATGGATTGCAAAAATTCCATTTCTTACAAAATGCCTTGATAACAGCCATTGTCATCGGGGTCGTAGCTGGAGCTGTGGGATGTTTCATCATCCTACGCGGGATGTCACTCATGGGAGATGCCATTTCACATGCTGTCTTACCAGGTGTAGCCCTCTCCTTCATCTTGGGCCTTGACTTCTTTATCGGAGCCATTGTCTTTGGATTGCTAGCTGCCATCATCATTACCTACATCAAGGGGAACTCGATTATCAAAAGCGATACCGCCATCGGCATTACCTTTTCTTCTTTCTTAGCCCTCGGTATCATCTTGATTAGTGTCGCTAAAAGTTCAACTGACCTTTTCCATATCCTTTTTGGTAATATCCTGGCCGTCCAAGATACGGATATGTTTATTACTATGGGTGTGGGGGCAGCCATTCTCTTGTTAATCTGGATTTTCTTCAAGCAACTCTTGATAACATCCTTTGATGAACTCTTGGCTAAAGCCATGGGAATGCCTGTCAATTTCTATCACTACCTTCTCATGGTACTCCTGACTCTCGTGTCTGTGACAGCCATGCAAAGTGTCGGAACTATCCTGATTGTAGCCATGCTGATTACCCCAGCTGCAACTGCTTATCTGTATGCTAATAGCCTAAAAAGCATGATTTTCCTTTCCTCAACCTTTGGAGCGACAGCTTCAGTTTTGGGACTCTTTATCGGCTATAGCTTTAACGTTGCGGCAGGTTCTAGTATCGTGCTCACAGCCGCTAGTTTCTTTCTCATTAGCTTCTTTATCGCTCCAAAACAACGATATTTGAAACTGAAAAATAAACATTTGTTAAAATAAGGGGCAAAACCCCAATAAATTGGAGGATCTAATGAAAAAATTAGGTACATTACTCGTTCTCTTTCTTTCCGTCATTGCTCTTGTAGCATGTACTAGTGGAAAAAAAGATGCAGCTTCTGGTCAAAAACTAAAAGTTGTTGCTACAAACTCAATCATCGCTGATATTACTAAAAATATTGCTGGTGACAAGATTGATCTTCACAGTATCGTTCCTGTTGGTCAAGACCCACACGAATACGAACCACTTCCTGAAGACGTCAAGAAAACATCTCAAGCTGATTTGATTTTCTATAACGGTATCAACCTTGAAACAGGTGGCAATGCTTGGTTTACAAAATTGGTAGAAAATGCTAAGAAAACTGAAAACAAAGACTACTTTGCAGTCAGCGAAGGCGTTGATGTTATCTACCTTGAAGGACAAAACGAAAAAGGTAAAGAAGACCCACACGCTTGGCTTAACCTTGAAAATGGTATGATTTTTGCTAAAAATATCGCAAAACAATTGAGCGCTAAAGACCCTAGCAACAAGGAATTCTACGAAAAAAATCTCAAAGAATATACTGATAAGCTAGACAAACTTGACAAGGAAGCTAAGGAGAAATTTAACAACATCCCTGCTGAGAAAAAACTCATCGTAACCAGCGAAGGATGCTTCAAATACTTCTCTAAAGCCTACGGTGTCCCAAGTGCCTACATCTGGGAAATCAACACTGAAGAAGAAGGAACTCCTGACCAAATCAAGACCTTGGTTGAAAAACTTCGCCAAACAAAAACTCCTTCACTCTTTGTAGAATCAAGTGTGGATGACCGTCCAATGAAGACTGTTTCACAAGACACAAACATCCCAATCTACGCACAAATCTTTACTGACTCTATCGCAGAACAAGGTAAAGAAGGCGACAGCTACTACAACATGATGAAATACAACCTTGACAAGATTGCTGAAGGATTGGCAAAATAAGCCTCTGAAAAACGTCATTCTCACATGAGCTGGCGTTTTTTCTATGTATACATTTCCGGTCAAATCATTGGAAAATTCCGACTGTTTCAGCTAAAATGGAAGAAAAAAGATTGGAGTATCCTATGGTAACTTTTCTCGGAAATCCTGTGAGCTTTACAGGTAAACAACTACAAGTCGGCGACAAGGCACTTGATTTTTCTCTCACTACAACAGACCTTTCTAAAAAATCTCTGGCTGATTTTGATGGCAAGAAAAAAGTCTTGAGTGTCGTGCCTTCTATCGATACAGGTATCTGCTCAACTCAAACGCGTCGCTTTAATGAAGAACTGGCTGGACTGGATAATACAGTCGTATTGACTGTTTCAATGGACCTCCCTTTTGCCCAAAAACGTTGGTGTGGTGCTGAAGGTATTGAAAATGCCATCATGCTCTCAGACTATTTCGACCAATCCTTTGGACGTGATTATGCCCTCTTAATCAATGAGTGGCATCTATTGGCACGCGCAGTCTTTGTCCTCGATACTGACAATACGATTCGCTACGTTGAATACGTTGACAATATCAACTCTGAACCAAACTTCGAAGCCGCAATTGCAGCTACTAAAGCCCTATAGAAAAAATCCTCTGTCACAAAGAGTTCCCTACTCTTTGAAAC
>CAURES010000076.1:0-5789 GCA_963523725.1 uncultured Streptococcus sp. | reverse complement strand
TAAGACAAAAGAAACTTGTCTTACTGATTTTCTTGATTTTCAATTGTTTTCTTCAAGGCATTCCAAGCTAGAGTTGCACATTTGATTCGTTGCGGGAATTTAGCAACACCTGACAAGAAGGCTGCATCGCCAAGACTATCTTGTCTGTCATCTTTTTGCCCTTGAACCATTTCAGAAAAAATAGTCGCAAGCTCTAAAATTTCTTGTTTGGTTTTTCCTAAAACTGCGTCCGTCATCATGCTTGCAGAGGCAGTCGAGATGGTACAACCTGAGTTTAGAAAAGCGATATCTTCCAAGCGGTCATCTGCATCAAACTTGACAGAGAGGTTGATGACATCTCCACAGGTCGGATTGTTGAGACTGATTTGCTCAGCATCTTCCAACTTCCCTTGGTGATGTGGATTTTTCGAATGGTCCGCTACCACTGCCATATAAAGGCTATCTAGTTTAGAAAGTGCCATTGAAAAACTCCTTTGTCTTTTGTAAGGCATCGACTAGCTTGTCGCAATCAGCCTTGGTATTATAGATATAAAAACTTGCACGAGCTGTTGCTGGAACTTCCAAATATTGGAGCAAGGGTTGAGCGCAATGATGACCTGCGCGAACAGCTACACCTTCATAATCCAAAGCAGTCGCAAGATCGTGAGGATGAAGGTCACCTAGGTTAAAGGCAATGACACCTGAACGTTGAGCCAAGTCCTGAGAACCATAAATGGTCAGTCCTTCAATCGACTGCAGTTTTGGATAGACGTAGGCGATTAATTCTTGTTCATGGGCTTCAATTGCATCCATACCAATCTTTTCCAGATAATCCACTGCTGCTGCCAGTCCGATTGCACCTGCCATATTGGGTGTTCCAGCCTCAAATTTCCAAGGCAATTCCTTCCAACTAGCAGATTGCTCGTAGACGAAATCAATCATCTCTCCGCCAAATTCTACTGGTGACATTTGTTCCAGATACTTTTCTTTACCGTAAAGAACACCGATACCAGTCGGACCAGCCATCTTGTGACCTGAAAAGGCAAAGAAGTCCACATCCAAGTCCTGGACATCAATCTTCATATGAGGCGTAGATTGAGCACCATCCACCACCATGATGGCTCCAACTTGGTGGGCCATTTTCGTGATTTCTTTAATCGGATTGACTACACCAAGAACATTTGAAGCGTGAGCAAGGGAGACAAACTTAACTTTATCAGTCAATTTAGCTCGCAAATCATCCATGTCCAAGGCTCCATCCTTGAGATAGACATAGACAAGCTCAGCTCCAGTCTTGCGGCAGGCTTCCTGCCAAGGAATGATGTTAGAATGGTGTTCCATGACAGAAATCAAAACCTGGTCTCCCTCAGTTAAGACTTCCTCTGCAAAACGCGCCACCCAGTTCAGACTGGTTGTCGTTCCTCTAGTAAAGAGAACTTCCTTTGTAGAGCCTGCATTGATAAACTTACGAATGGTTTCACGAGCAGCTTCATAGGAAGCAGTCGCCCGCTCCGCCAAGGTATGAACGCCACGATGAACATTGGCATTATCCTGCTCATAGTAGCGGTTAATCGTCTCCAGAACTGCTAGTGGTTTTTGTGTCGTCGCAGCATTGTCCAGGTAGACCAGAGGTTCATCATTGACAATCTGGTCTAAAATTGGAAAATCCTTGTGAATCGCTTCTACATCTAACATAGGCTACCCCTTAGAGTTTTGATAATTTTTCTTCGATAGTTGTAATCATTTCATCACGAACTTCCTTGACTGGAATCTCAACGATGACGGATCCAAGGAAACCACGGACCACCAAGCGTTCTGCAGTTGCCTTATCCAAACCACGGCTCATGAGGTAGTACATGTCTTCTGGATCTACCTGACCGATAGAAGCCGCGTGTCCTGCAGTTACGTCATTTTCATCAATCAAAAGAATTGGATTGGCATCTGAACGCGCTTGGTCTGAAAGCATGAGAACACGACTTTCTTGTTGCGCATCTGCTCCCTTGGCACCCTTGATAATGTGGCCAATACCATTGAAGGTTAAGGTTGCTTTTTCAAGAATAACCCCATGTTGGAGGATATTTCCGATGGAGTTGCAACCATAGTTAGTCACTCGCGTATCAATCCCTTGTACCTGACGGCCACTTGAAAGAGCTACGACTTTAAGATCCGCATGGCTACCGTTACCAATCAAGTCGCTATCAAAGTCAGCAACGACGTTCCCTTCGTTCATGACACCGATTGCCCAGTCAATGCTTGCATCGTTGCCTAATTTACCACGACGGCTAATATAGGCAGTAACGTTTTCACCTAGACGGTCGATAGCCGCAAACTTCACTTGAGCACCAGAACGCGCAATCACTTCAACAGTAATGTTTGCAGTTGCTTTGGCACTTCCTTCACCGCGTGACTCTAAACGCTCCAGATAACTAATCTTAGAATTTTTACCAGCGATAATCATAATATGCTTGTTAAACGGCACATCACTATCGCTGTCTTGATAGAAAATTCCTTCGATTGGTTCTTTAATCTCAACATTATCAGGAATGTAGAGAACAGCGCCACTGTTGAAATAAGCTGTATGGTAGGCTGCCAACTTGTCATCGTCATACTTAACAGATGACATGAAGAATTCCTCAATAAGCTCTGGAATTTCTTCTAAAGCTGAGTGGAAGTCTGTAAAGACGACACCCTGTTCAGCTAACTCAACTGGAGTTTGCTCAAAAACAGTTTGAGTTCCTACTTGCACCAACTTCAAGTGGTTATCTAGTGCTGTGAAATCTGGAACATTTGCTGATGGCTCATTTTCTGTAATCGTTCCATCACCCAGATTCCAACGGTGGAATTTGACACGCTCAATAACTGGTAATTCCAAAGTCTCAATCTTGTCAAAAGCTTTTTGACGGAGGTCAGCCAACCAGCTTGGTTCAGCGTGCATTTCTGAAAAAAGTTTAATATTTTCTTTAGTCATTTACTTCTCCTAAAAGATACGAGGGAATTACAATTCTTCCTTGTAGTCGTAGCCAAGTTCTTCAGCTAGTTTTGCGTATCCTTCACGTTCCAAACGCGCAGCCAATTCTGGACCACCAGAAAGGACAACACGACCTTCCATCATCACGTGTACCACATCAGGTGTGATGTAGTTCAAAAGACGTTGGTAGTGAGTGATAATCATAGCACCAAAGCCTTCACCACGCATGGCATTCACACCTTTAGAAACAACTTTAAGGGCATCAATATCAAGACCAGAGTCAATCTCATCCAAAAGGGCAAATGTTGGCTCCAACATCAAAAGTTGAAGAATTTCATTACGTTTTTTCTCACCACCAGAGAAACCTTCGTTGAGGTAACGCTCAGCCATTTCTTCTTTCATGTTGAGCAATTCCATCTTCTCATCTAGTTTAGTGATAAACTCACGAACTGAAATCTTTTCATCATCTTCTTTACCAGCATTCATAGCTGCACGAAGAAACTCAGCATTGGTAATTCCAGGAATTTCAGATGGATATTGCATAGCCAGGAAAAGTCCCATACGCGCTCGCTCGTCAACTTCCAACTCAAGGATGTTTACACCATCAAATAAAACCTCACCTTTGGTAACTTCATAGTTAGGGTTTCCCATGATAGCGGCAGAAAGAGTCGATTTACCAGTACCATTTGGTCCCATGATAGCGGCGATTTCTCCTGTTTTCAGGGTCAGGTTAACCCCTTTTAAAATTTCTTTTCCTTCAATCTCAACGTGAAGATCTTTGATCTCTAATACTGACATGATAGTTCCTTTCTTTTTCTGGCCTTTACAGTTCTTACTGGAAACATACTTGATTTCCCTAGAAAATACGGTAAAAGGTCAATAAATATACTTTTATAGTATAACAAAAAAAAGCCTAAAAGGCTTTGATTTTGTCTAGAAGCTGAGGACTAGTCTTTTCCTTTTAAATGTTGGTCAATGACATCTACAATCTTGCCCATCAAGTAACTAACTCGGAAATTTCTAAAGAGCAAAATGGCCCAAAAGGCTGCCATAATATAACGACCAGTCATCCAAGCTTCATTGAAAAAATAGGTCTCAGCAGCTGTAAACAGCGCGATGATAATAAATTGTTGTCTATTCATAAACTTATTGTATCATGAAATCTTTCTTTAGTCTTCCTCTACCTTCACTTTATCAGCCAAAAATTCAAATCCTTCTGGAATCAGGCTTTCTTCTGCTTCTTTTTCAGTTTGAGAAGATTTGGCTTTGGCTGAAAAGGCTGCGCGAACTTCTTTCCATTCCTCCATGGAAATGGCTAAAATCTCAGGTGAAAAACCTGCTGCCTGACTGAGGATATTGCCAAACATGGTGTTGAGATTGTCTCGTTTCATGGTTTGACCAGCATTGAAGTTAGACTCAAAAGCAAGAATAGCATGGTGTTCATTGGCCGCAACTGGTTGAGAACCAACTAGCAGAGCCTTATCAGGACCTCCAAGACTTTCAATCACCTCTCCCCAGGCATTCTGCAAACGAATCAGATTTTGACGTGCTAAATCAGGATTTTCGACGGCCTCTTGTAAGATAGATTGTACTTTATTACGATCCACACGATAGACTGTCTTACCTGCTGCTGGGCGACTAGGTGGTGGATTTGTTGGCTTAGATACGTTTCCCACATTGGCGAGTTCTTGTTTGAGACGGGCAACTTCCTGTCTCAGTGCAGCAATTTCATGCTCAACCGCCCCTGAAAGAGCTGGTTCAGGCTTGATTTCCGCTAAACGAATAGTCATCATCTCAGCATAAATCTTGGGCTGCAAACTAGACTTAATATCTGCTAAACTCACTGTCGCCAAGCGAATCATTTCAAACAGATTTTCCTGAGGAAGTGCCAAATTTTCTACAAAGACTGGACTATGATGAGTGTTTTCTCCCCCTGTTTGAACAATTAACAAGTCTCTTAAATAGTGCAAAAGGTCGGTCACAAAACGAGTCATGCTCTTACCATTGTCAAAGAGAAGATTTAAGCAAGCCAATGCCTTGGGAACATCCTGTTGAGACAAGGCAGCCACATAATCATCCAAGGCTGATAGACTAATGGTGCCAGTAATTTCTTCAGAGATGGCAGTCGTCAACTCGTTTCCCTGTGTCAAACTCAGGGCTTGATCTAAAATAGACAAGGCATCTCGCATTCCACCTTCAGCCCGTCTGGCAATGATTTCCACAGCCTCTGGTTCAGAACTGATATTTTCTTTTTCTAAAATATAGTGGATATGTTCCTTAATATCCTGTGTCTTAATTGATTTAAATTCAAAACGTTGCACACGGGATAGAATAGTGGCAGGAATCTTGTGCAATTCAGTAGTGGCCAAAATAAAGACCACATTCTGTGTTGGCTCTTCCAGCGTCTTTAGGAGGGCATTAAAAGCCCCTGTAGACAGCATGTGAACCTCATCTATGATATAAACCTTATAGCGGGCAAGACTAGGGGCGTAGGTAGATTTATCACGAATTTCACGGATTTCATCCACCCCGTTATTAGAGGCAGCATCCATTTCAATGACATCTTCTAAACTACCATCTGTCACTGCTTGACAAATATAGCAGTTATTACAAGGTTCACCACCCACTTGATTGGGACAGTTCATAGCTTTGGCAAAAATCTTGGCTACACTAGTTTTTCCCGTTCCACGTGGACCAGAAAAAAGATAGGCATGACTTATTTTCTCTTGCTCCACTGCTTGTTTAAGAGTCTTAGCCACAACTTCCTGTCCAACCAACTGGGAGAAGTTTTGACTTCTATATTTTCGATAAAGTGCTTGATACATTAGGCTTTCTCCCCAAA
>CAURES010000075.1:0-5952 GCA_963523725.1 uncultured Streptococcus sp. | reverse complement strand
CTGGTTCCTCTGCTTTCGGCGCTGGTGTCGCTGGCTCTTCCGCTTTTGGCGCTGGTGTCGCTGGTTCTTCCGCTTTCGGCGCTGGTGTTGCTGGATTCTCTTCTTTCGGGGCCGGTGTCACTGGCTCTTCAACTTTTGACGCAACTGAAACTAAGGTTTCTGATTTCGGTACTGATACTGCTGGTGTTTCCACAACTACTGGTGCCGTTTGTTTAACAGTAGTAGTTTGCTCTCCAGTTACAGTATCTGTCTTTGTTTCAACTTCATAACTTTGACAGCTACCAGAATTATCAATCGACACTCGCTGTCTTTTGACTTCTGTATTTCCATCTTTTAGAAAAGCTTCTTCGCTAAAATACAATTTATTATTGGCAAAAATCAAATCTCTATTTGCAATACGATTTATCTCAACCAAACTATCAACAGATAACCCCGTTGCTCCACTAATAGCACTCAGTGTATCTCCCCACTTAATTGTGTAGTGTGATAAATTGTCTATATTTTGAATATCAGCTTTTACTTCTGCAACTGTTCTGGCTACCCAAACACCATCTTGTTCATTAGCTGAAACAGTTGGAGCTAAAAAGCCCAGTCCCAATAAAATCACACCTGTCGCAACAATTGCACCAGTTCTTAATTTTCTAAAGCCACGTAGGGATAATGTCCCTCTAACATTTGTTTGTCTCATTGTTTTCCTCACTATTTTATATTTGTAAAAGGGAAAGTCAGCCATAGCAGGCTCATCTACCTTTGCAGTATGTAAAGGTATCTACAGGTTTTCTATTTATTTAAAAGCAAATTATGAATAAATTTTTATGCATATTTGAATATAGAAATTGTAAATTGTTCTTCCACTGAATTCCACGATTTTAGTATATCATATCCACCAGCAAAAGTACAAAGAAAGCGATTGAAAGCAATGATTTTCACCACTGCTTTCGGCTCTATTTTGTATTGTTAAATATCCATTCTCTATCCACCATTCTGGAATAGAAAAACAAGATGCAGTCTCTGTTTTAGACTAATTTTTTCAAACTTATTCGCTATCCAGCAGAAGCTCTTTTGGTTGTTTTCTAAGGAGATTGCTTGAAGCAAGCGCCATAACGAGAACCACTAGAACCAAGGCAAGGACAAAGACGATGATAAAGTCTGATGTCTGAATGGAAATATCTAGGCTCGACAAGGTCTTGCTAAAGCCATCTACTTCAGCACCACCACCAAGGTTAGAGGCTTGAGCTGCCTTGCTGCCTTGCTTGGCAACACCTGAAGTAACATTGGCTAGGACAGTGTTTCCGATGGCACGAGCTGTATAGTTGGCTAGGAAGTAAGCAGAAACAAGAGCAGGGATGGCAATCAAGATGGATTCGGTGATAAATTGACCCAAGATACTTGCCTGCTTGAGACCGATAGAGAGGAGAATTCCCACTTCCTTGCGACGGGCGTTGATCCAAAGGCTGAGTAAGAGGGCAAGGAGAAGAACCGAGAAGCTCAAGCTGCCCCAGAAGAGGAGGTTGGCCATCTTGTACATACCAGAGATGGATTGCTCAAGAGCTGGGTAGTTAGATGAGCTCTTAACAAGTGTATAGCTCTTCCAGTTGATACCACTGATGCCATTCAACTCTTTCATAACATCATCCAAGTTCTTGTCTGCTGTTACAAAGAAGGTTGCGTCCCCATAAATAGCTGTGTCTTCTGTGTATCCATAAAGTTTTGCAGCAGTATGAATGTCAGTGATAGCTGTATTTTCATAGAGTTCTTGTGAGTAGGTTACTGCTGACTTATTATGACCATCAAAGAGTCCCTTGATTGTCACTTCGACTGTTTCCTTGGCACCTTTTTCATTGTCTGCATCGTAGATATTAGAGTCTAGTTTGACCTTGTCCCCTACTTTCCAGCCGTGTTTGGCTGCCAAGTCCTTGTGCAAGAGGATCTTGTCCTTGTCGTCGTTTGTTAGGTGCTCACCTTCGACCAACTTATAAGAACCAGAGACAAACTTGTCTTCTTTGGAGGAGTCATTGACACCTGTAATCATCAAGCTACTTCCAAAATGTTTAGCTCGGTCAGGTGTCAGATTTTTCTTGGTATCTGGCGTTTCGATGAGTTCATAGCCAGTCAAATCTCCGATAGCATTGATGCGTTTCACATAAGACTCAATAGCCTTATTTTCGGTGATTTTTTTGATATCTTCACCTTTAATATTCCCAGCACCACGTGGCGTTCCTTGATTGACGCGACGATTGATTTGCATGGAGAAGCTATTGGTGATATTTTTAAAGGTCTCCTGAGAAGCCTTGGCAGTAGCTCCCTTGATTGACAAGCCAACCAAACTCAAGCTCGCCATGAGGAGAATAATCAGGAAGATGACAATCGATTTGAAAAACTTCCTTGTAACATAGGCAAATGCGTTGTGTAACATAGGTTCCCTTTCTAGATTTTGTTTTATAATTCTATCAAAACAAGCTCAAATTATTTACTAGTATTGCGAGTTTCAGTCAGTTTCTTGTCCTTCAACTCAAGTGTAATATCTGACGCTTGTGCCACTTCTTTACTGTGGGTGACGACAATGACACATTTACCTGTTTTCTGGGCAAGTGATTTAAGCAGTTCGACAATATCTCCAGCAGTTTTAGGGTCCAGATTTCCCGTTGGCTCATCTGCAAGAATAACTGGAGCTTCTGATACCAAACTACGAGCAATGGCAACACGTTGTTGTTGACCACCTGATAACTGGAGAACATTCCGCTTGATCTGACTTTCATCCAAACCAAGCTCAAGAAGTGTATCCTTACTTGCCTTTTTGTTGACCAAGCGGATATTTTCCAGTGGAGAAAGATAATCTATCAAGTTATAATTTTGAAAGACCAGGGAAATATGGTGCATGCGATGGTAAGAATAGCCCTTCTTACGAATATCCTCTCCTTGAAAAAGGATAGAACCTTCAACAGGACTATCTAGACCAGCAAGTAGGGACAAGAGTGTGGATTTTCCTGCTCCTGACTCACCAATAATACTGTAAAATTTTCCGGGTTCAAAATTATAATTGATCTGATATAGGACTGCTTCAGCAGTGTTCTTATAACGGTAGGTAAGGTCTTGTAATTGTAATAAAGTCATGATTTCTCCTTCTTAACTAATAGATGATAAAATTTCTTTCGGCGATTTTCTAAATAAGAATAGGAAACAAAGTGCTACAGACAAGCAACTAAGCAGAACTAGAAAAACATAGGATTCTGCAAAAGAAAAGATGCTGGTTGATAAACTGCTTGTTTTGGCTAGTGTATCTTGTAAGCTTGCCTGATCTCCACTGGATAGGACAGTTTGGAGCAGATAGGATGTAATGGCATTTCCAGCGATAAAGGATGGAAGCAAAGCTCCGAGAGATACCAACACCACCTCTAAACAGAACTGTAGGAAGATTGAGCTCTTTCTTTTTCCAAGTGCCAGTAAAATTCCTACTTCGTAGACCCTTTCTCTCAACCAGAGAGACAAGACCAAAATTAAGGCTCCAGCTCCAGCTATCAACATCCCATAAAGGAAGATGGTTAGGAAGGTTTGGAAGGTTGCAACTGAGTCTTTGATTTGTTCAAAAGCCTTGTTTTCCTTTTCGACTTGATAGCCTTGATTCTCCAAAGACAAGTTTTCCACCTGCTTCATGAGTCCGTCCATTTCCTTAGGATTTTCTACATAGAAGCGAGCTGCACTGACTTGAGATTCTCCATTACCTAAAAGGCTTTGGCTACTTTCATAGTCTGTAAAGACTTGGTTTTCACTGAAGTCGGAAGACAAGCCTGTAAATTTCTCTTGTTTTTTACCAGAAAAGATGCCAACAATCTCAAACTCTACTGTTTGCCCTTTTCCAGATTCTGACTGTCCAGCATCCAAGCGAAGCTTGTCATGAAGGAAAAGACCGTTCTTCTTAGCCAACTCTTCGTGGATGAGAATTTTCTTGGAATCCCCTTTTTGAAGGTGTCGCCCTTCTTTTAAGTTGAAAGCCGAGCTGGTAAAGGTGACATCCTTGGATGAATCCTCAAGCGCCATTAGGCTAACTAAATTCTTATCCGCTTCTGACAAATCATCACGTTCTACGCTCTGCTCGCCACTCACCGCTTCCTTGTCTTTCAGTTTTGCGACCGTTTCGAATTCAGGAGAGACATTTTCCAGCCCCTTAATCTGGCTTACAGATACTAGGTCCGATAGCTTGAAGGTCTGACCATTTTCTATCTTCTTAATAGAAAAAGAGGTATTGAGTGATTTGTAAAGATTGGTTTCAACTGTTTTGTTGGACTTCATCAGAGTCAAACAGGCTGAAATTCCAGCCAAGAGAACCAATAAAATCAGAAATAAAATAAAACTTCTCAGTCGTTTTCTGCTGACATAAGCCCAAGCTCTTTGGATTGGATTCATTTGTCACCTCCATATTTGTAAGACTATTATAAAATCCAAATATGAAATCTTTATGAAATACAAAAAAGAACTAGAGTTCTCACAAATGAGTGAGTTTTCTAGTTCTTTTTGATTTATAAAGACTTTATGTAGGGAAAGCTACTAAGGATCAGATGAGATCATCTATTTAAGCTTCCTCTTCATCATCTTTTTTCTTTTTGGCAAATAGCAAACCAAATGCGCCAAGAAGAGATAGAACTCCTAATGCACCTGTAGCACGATCTGTTTTCGTACCAGTATTTGGCAATACTGCTTGCGGTTGAGAAACTGATGAATCAGTTTCTGACACTTCATTCGGCAATTGAGCAGGTACTTCAACTGTTTGACTTGGTTGTTCAGCCGGTTGAGTAGTTGGTGCCTCAGCAGGGGTAGCAGTATCTGGTCTACGATTTGTATCGTCAGATGGTGTAGCTGGTCTTTGTTGACCGTCACCTGTTGGTCTAACTGGACTCACTTTTCTGAAGACGTGAGTTACAACATCACCTTTAGTTTCTGTTCTTACAAATACATAACCTTCAATTTCACCATGTTCAAATGCTTCATTGGCTTCACCTAAAACAGTTGGAGCCTTAGCATCCGCTGGTTTCAACTCATTGCCATTTTCATCAACCCATTTAGTGATAATAAGTGATGGAAGGTCTAGTTTTGTTGAATCTCCTTTGCCAGTAACCATGACCAAATCTTTATTTGGTATTTCATGAGAAATTTTCGTCCGTGGATCCTTAACGATTGCATTCCCTTTAGAATCGACTGTTACATCTTTTCCTGGATTTGCTTTTTCTACCGCTTTCTTAACTTTATCTTGTTCTTCTTTTGTTAAGTTACTTGGATCTTTGACTGGAACTTTGTCGGTTGGTTTCACTAGTTCGAAGTCTTGGTTTACTAGCTCTGTTCCTGGAATTGTATGACTGATTCCTGTTCTTGGATCTGTCACTGTTGCTGTGCCATCGTCGCCTACTGTTACTTCCTTACCTGGGTTCTTGTCTTTGACTTTATCTGCCACTTGTTTCTTCTCTTCTGGAGTTAAGTGGGATTTGTCTTTGACTGGAACTTTGTCGGTTGGTTTCACTAGTTCGAAGTCTTTAACAGTTAAATCTTTCACTGGGATTAGTGCTGATTCACCAGTTGCCTTATCTGTTACAGTAACATTTCCTTTATCATCCGCTGTAACAATCGTATTTGGATTAGATCCTTTAACTTTATCCACCAATTTTTCGATTTCTTTCGGTGTTAAATGTTCTGGATCTGGAACTACAATTGGTAGTGGGATTGTTACTTCAAACTCTCTTGCTGGTTCACCTTTAGCACTAGTTAGTTTACCAGGAATTGTAATATCACTTGTTCCTTCTTTCGGAAGTTTACCGTCTTCTTGAGCAATTCCTTTTCCTATTGTTGGATTTTCAGGCAGCTCGTTATTAGTTAAGTCTACTTTTCCTCCAGTTACAACTTTTTCGCTAGCAATACCTGGTAATTTGACTTTAGTACCTTCAGGAACTCCATCAACTGTTA
>CAURES010000074.1:0-6032 GCA_963523725.1 uncultured Streptococcus sp. | reverse complement strand
ATCGCCTGCTCCTTTCTGCCCATCCTGTTTTTGGACGCATTCAGCTGACCCAAACGACTTTTGAAAATCCAGCCCAACCTTCCACCTTTATCATGGTTTTGAGAAAATATTTGCAGGGTGCCTTAATTGAGTCTATTGAGCAAGTGGAAAATGACCGTATTGTAGAAATGACAGTTTCCAATAAAAACGAGATTGGCGACCATATCCAGGCTACCTTGATTATCGAAATCATGGGGAAACACAGTAATATTCTACTGGTTGATAAAAGCAGTCATAAAATCCTCGAAGTTATCAAACATGTTGGCTTTTCACAAAATAGCTACCGTACCTTGCTTCCTGGATCGACCTATATCGCTCCGCCAAGTACGGAATCTCTCAATCCTTTTACGATCAAGGACGAGAAACTCTTTGAAATCCTGCAAACACAGGAAACGACAGCTAAAAATCTTCAAAGCCTCTTTCAAGGTCTGGGACGCGATACGGCAAATGAATTGGAAAGGATACTGGTTAGTGAAAAACTTTCCACTTTCCGAAACTTTTTCAATCAAGAAACCAAGCCATGCTTGACTGAGACTTCCTTCAATCCAGTTCCTTTTGCAAATCAGGTGGGAGAGCCTTTTGCCAGTCTTTCTGATTTGTTGGACACCTACTATAAGGACAAGGCTGAGCGCGACCGCGTCAAACAGCAAGCCAGTGAACTCATTCGTCGTGTTGAAAATGAACTTCAGAAAAACCGCCACAAACTCAAAAAACAGGAAAAAGAATTACTGGCGACAGACAATGCTGAAGAATTTCGCCAAAAAGGGGAATTGCTAACAACCTTCCTCCATCAAGTGCCTAACGACCAAGACCAGGTTATCCTAGACAACTACTACACCAACCAACCTATCACCATTGCGCTTGATAAGGCCTTGACTCCCAACCAGAATGCCCAACGCTACTTCAAACGTTACCAGAAACTCAAAGAAGCTGTCAAATACTTGACTGATCTGATTGAAGAAACCAAGGCAACCATTCTCTATCTGGAAAGTGTCGAAACCGTCCTCAACCAAGCTGGACTAGAAGAAATCGCTGAAATCCGTGAAGAATTGATTCAAACAGGTTTTATCCGTAGAAGACAGCGGGAGAAAATCCAGAAGCGCAAAAAACCAGAACAATATCTAGCAAGCGATGGCAAGACCATCATCTATGTCGGACGCAATAACCTGCAAAATGAGGAATTGACCTTTAAAATGGCCCGCAAGGAGGAACTTTGGTTTCATGCCAAGGACATTCCTGGAAGCCATGTTGTCATCTCAGGAAATCTTGACCCATCTGATGAAGTCAAGACAGACGCAGCAGAGTTAGCTGCCTACTTCTCTCAAGGTCGCCTGTCAAATCTGGTTCAGATAGATATGATTGAAGTCAAGAAACTCAACAAACCAACTGGTGGCAAACCCGGCTTTGTCACTTACACAGGACAAAAGACCCTCCGTGTCACACCAGACCCAGAAAAAATTGCATCCATGAAAAAATCCTGATTTACTTGAAATCAGGATTTTTAACTTATACTCAATGAAAATCAAAGAGCGAACTAGGAAACTAGCCGCAGGCTGCTCAAAGCACTGCTTTGAGGTTGTAGATAAGACTGACAAAGTCAGTCACATACATCATCCAAGGCGACGTTGACGTGGT
Source organism: uncultured Streptococcus sp. (assembly GCA_963523725.1). Taxonomy (GTDB): domain Bacteria; phylum Bacillota; class Bacilli; order Lactobacillales; family Streptococcaceae; genus Streptococcus. The sequence goes on along the minus strand of CAURES010000074.1, from coordinate 4,358 downwards.
TTGAAGAGATTTTCGAAGAGTATTACTACTCACTCAAATCATATCCAATTATAGGACTAATCTTTTCCACCAAGTCGACTATTGATATTCATCATGATACTAGCTATTTTTTCACCCCAATAAGGGTCTGAGGCATATTCTACATTCATACCAGACGCCTTGTTTCCAAGGAAAGTTCTGCCCCTATCGATATAATTTTCCTTAATCCACTTGGTTGCACCTAAAATTCCCTTATCCACATCATCAAATGTCTTGGCAGAAAGGTAAGGGGTCGTATCATAGGCTGTAATTCCAAAGAAATTATTCTTATCTTTGGCAATTTTACTTCGTCCCCAGTCGCTTTCTAAAGCACTATGGGCAAGGAGATAGAGGGCATTGATATTGTAATGTTCTTCGGCTTCCTTAAAGGTAGCTCCCTTGTTCTCCAAGAGGCTATTATTAATATTTAACAGACTAAATACCTTATCCAAGTCTTCAGCACTATAGTTTGTAGCCTCTGTCAAATCTTTGAAAAGGAAGGGATTTTCAAGGTTAAAACCATCAAAATGCAGGCCATCTGCCGAATAATATTTCTTGCCTACTTCCATATCAGAAAGATGAGAAGCTACTGGGATACTAGCATTCTGAGCCACATAGTGATAAAAACGGTGGCCATCACTCTCATAATAAGGGATAAAATCCTTACTAGCATCTAGCGCTTGTAAATCTTCTGTTTTCATGTAGCCTGACAAACCAGAAATAGTAATAGCCAGACGCTTGTCATCACTTTTTCTATCCTTATCTAGCCAAACAACACTACCTTGCGATATATAAGACAGCTTTTCACCATCTGCATCATAAACATTTGCTGTGACAGGTACTACTTGATAATAAGCAGCATTTTCGTTTGTAGCTTTTTCTCCAAGCCATTTACCATCACTTCCAAGCTGATAACCATCTACTGTCTCATTTTTCGCCATGTGGCCGCCAGATTTGAAGTAGTACCAGGCTTGACTTTTATCATCGTATAGCCATTCTTTCTCAGCCATTTTACCATCAGACTTGAGGTAAAACCAAGATTCCTTATCCCAAATCCATTCATTCACTGCCATATAGCCACCGGATTTTAGATAATAATAGTGACCATTTTCGAAAATCCATTCTTTATCAGCATGATTTCCATTTTCTTTGATATAAAACCAAGATTGGTATTGTTTGTCAAAAAGCCAACCTTGCTGTACTTTGGCACCACTGGCATTCACATAAGCCTGGTCAATCCACTGACTTGTCAGTAGATAACCACCGGATTTGAAATAATAGTCCTTGCCCTTGATTTGGAGCCATTCTTTCTCTGCGTGCTGGCCATCTGCTTTAATATAAAACCAAGCGTCGTATTGAGAATCATAGACCCAGTCTTCAATTACTTTGGCACCTGTTGCACCAACATAGGAAGCTCCTAGCCAAGTATTTCTTTTCAGCTTTCCATTTTGGTCAAGATAATAGAGGACTCCTTTGTCTTCTATCCATTCTGACTTGGCCATATAGCCACCAGATTTGAGGTAAAAATAGTCGTCACCTTGTTTTAGCCATTCATTTTCAGCATAGTTAGCATCTTCTTTTATATAAAACCAAGATTGATAGTGAGCATCAAAAATCCACTCATTAGCTGCTTGACTGCCATCTGATTTCAGGTATTGTTTTCCTTGCCAAGTACCATCGCTAGCCATTGCATTCTCTGGTCTGGCTAAGAAAAATAGCAGGGCTAAAAAAATAAATCTCAATTTCTTCATTAACTTTCTTCCTCTGTTCTTACTCATTTCATTATATCAAAATTCTCTATAATCAACATTACAAACTAATAAAAAATCAAGAACAGATTGATTGCAGTTTACTTTAGAGACTCTTTTACTTCCTTGCGGAGATTTTCTAGACTGCTAATGCCGTATTTGTCCATGACTTTTGGTAAATTTTCGATGATATCAGGACAGGCGTAAGGATTGGTAAAGTTGGCTGTTCCAACTCCAATAGCAGATGCTCCAGCCAGATACATTTCTAGGGCAGCTTCAGCCGAATCCACTCCTCCCATTCCAATGATAGGCAGGTCTGTTGTTTGGGCTACTTGGCGGATAAGTTTGAGGGCTACTGGAAAGACTGCTGGACCAGACATTCCACCTGTTCCATTGGCCAAGATTGGTTTTCTGGTTTTGAGGTCAAAACGCATTCCAACCAGAGTATTAATCATAGTCAAGCCACTTGCTCCCGCATCTTCTGCAGCTTTTGCAACAGTAACGATATCGGTCACACTAGGAGTTAGTTTGACATAAACTGGCACATCAGAGGCTTCCACAGCTGCTTTCACCACATCATAAGCCAAATCTGGATCTTGACCAATCAAAAGTCCGTGATTACAGTGATCTACGTTGGGACAAGAAATATTAAGCTCAATAGCCTTCACATTAGCTGCCTTAGAAATACCATGAGAAACGGCTGCATATTCTTGTTTTGAAAAACCAGCCACATTGGCAATAATAGGAAGATTTGGATATTCTCTTTCCAGCCAAGGTAACTTTTCAGCCAAAACAACTTCCAAACCAGGATTTTGCAAGCCAATTGCATTAAGCATGCCAGCAGGTGTTTCTGCCACCCTTGGAGTTGGATTACCAAAACGGGCTTCAAGGGTTGTCGCCTTAATCATAATAGAACCTAAAAGGTCTAAATCATAGTACTTGGCATACTCTTGTCCAAAGCCAAAACAGCCTGATGCTGGAATAATCGGATTTTTCAAATCCAAGCCTGGTAGAGAAACTTGTAAACGATTTGTAGTCATAATTTTCTCCTTATAATACAACTGTTCCTGTGCGGAAAACAGGGCCATCTTCACAGACGCGTTGGCTGACCGTCTCGCTTTCTGGCACTTTTAGGACGCAGGCATAGCAAGCCCCCATCCCACAAGCCATACGAGATTCCAAAGATAGATAGGCTCTTGGGTGGTCATAAAAGGTTTGATTGATATACTTCATCATTCCAGGCGCCCCACATGAGTAAACAGCATCAAATTGATTGTCTAAATCCTTGATAACAACGGAAACATTTCCCTTGATGCCATAAGAACCATCATCTGTCGTTACAAAGACTTGACCATATTGAGCTAATTCCGTCTCTAAAATAACAGCATCCTTATTAGCAAAACCGAGAACTGTCACTACTTTCACACCACGCGCATGCAATTCCTTGGCTACCTCAAGCAAGGGCGGAACACCAATCCCCCCACCAACAAGGAGTACCTGACTCTGCTCATCAAGGTCAGACAAGTCAAAACCATTTCCCTGAGGACCCATCACATCAAGAGTATCTCCCTGACTTAAGGTTGAAAAAATAGCTGTCCCAGCCCCCTCAATCCGATAAATAAGATGACACTGCTTCTTTACCTTATCAATAGATGAAATTGAAATAGGGCGACGCAAGAGATGGGCGTCATCAGGCACACGCAGATGAAGAAATTGGCCTGCCCGCATAGCTTCAACCATTTCCCCTTCTAGGACTAATTCAAAGATTGCTGGCGCGATTTCCTCCTGTGCAACCACCTTCATGGTTTCCAATCGAATCGCACCCAAACGTTTCTTACATGTGGGATTCATGACTTTTCCTCCTTAAATTTTAAGGGGACCAGACAAAGAAAAGACCTTGCTAGTGCAAGGCCTCAGTTAAAATCGTACAACACAAGAGAGCACACTCAAAAAGTCTCCTCTAGAAAATTGTACTATTCTTTTATCTGACACCTTGTGAGTCTCTCTGGACTCCCCTTAAAGGTTAAATTTTTATTAGTATACTCTTTCAGCTAAAAAAAGTCAAGTAGAAAACGAACATTCTACTTGACCTCACGAGATTATTTTTCACGAATGACTTCGACCTTGTAGCCATCAGGGTCTTTGACAAAGTAATAGTTAGGTGCAGTTCCTGGTAAACCATTTGGCTCAGTCACTTCATAGCCTTTGGCACTGTGCTCTTGATGAAGCGCCTCAAGATCAGGTGTACTTAGGGCGATATGGGCAAATCCATCTCCAACCACATAAGGACCATGATCGTAGTTATAAGTCAACTCCAACTCGTAGTCGTCACCCTCAAGACCTAGATAAACAATCGTGAAGGCATGGTCTGGAAAATCTCTGCGACGCAATTCTTTAAACCCAAAAGCATCTTGATAGAACGCAATTGATTTCTCAAGATTTTCTACGCGTAAGCAAGTGTGTAGCATTTTTGAAGCCATATTTTTCTCCTTTATTTTTAAAAAGACTGGGACAATCCTGTTCCAGTCTTATCTGTTATTATTTACCAAGTTTTGCTTTAGCTGCATCTGCAAGAGCTGTGAAAGCTGCTGC
>CAURES010000073.1:0-6056 GCA_963523725.1 uncultured Streptococcus sp. | reverse complement strand
TTGGAGTTGTGAAACGAGAGGTTGTTCAGGTCATTACGCCAGGGACAGTGGTCGATAGCAGTAAGCCGGATAGTCAGAACAATTTCTTGGTTGCCATAGACCGTGAGGGCAATCAATTTGGCCTAGCTTATATGGACCTGGTGACGGGTGACTTTTATGTGACAGGTCTTTTGGATTTCACGTTGGTTTGTGGGGAAATCCGTAACCTTAAGGCTCGAGAAGTGGTGTTGGGTTATGACTTGTCTGCGGAAGAAGAACAAATCCTCAGTCACCAGATGAATCTGGTGCTCTCTTATGAGAAAGAAGGCTTTGAAGACCTTCATTTACTGGATTCACGATTGGCAGCGGTGGAGCAAGCGGCATCTAGTAAGCTACTCCAGTATGTTCATCGGACTCAGATGCGGGAATTGAACCACCTCAAACCTGTTATCCGCTATGAAATCAAGGATTTCTTGCAGATGGATTATGCGACCAAGGCTAGTCTGGATTTGGTTGAGAATGCTCGTTCAGGCAAGAAGCAAGGCAGTCTTTTCTGGCTTTTGGATGAAACCAAAACAGCTATGGGTATGCGTCTCTTGCGGTCTTGGATTCATCGCCCCTTGATTGATAAGGAACGAATCGTCCAACGTCAAGAAGTGGTGCAGGTCTTTCTCGACCATTTCTTTGAGCGTAGTGATTTGACAGATAGTCTCAAGGGTGTTTATGATATCGAACGCTTGGCTAGTCGTGTTTCTTTTGGCAAAACCAATCCCAAGGATCTCTTGCAGTTGGCGACCACCTTGTCTAGTGTGCCACGGATTCGTGCGATTTTAGAAGGGATGGAGCAACCTGCTCTAGCCTATCTCATCGCACAGCTGGATGGAATCCCTGAGTTGGAGAGTTTGATTAGCGCAGCGATTGCTCCTGAAGCTCCTCATGTGATTACGGAAGGTGGTATTATCCGCACTGGATTTGATGAGACTTTAGACAAGTACCGTCGCGTTCTCAGAGAAGGGACTAGCTGGATTGCTGAGATTGAGGCTAAGGAGCGAGAAAATTCTGGTATCAGCACGCTCAAGATTGACTACAATAAAAAGGATGGCTACTATTTCCATGTGACCAATTCACAACTGGGGAATGTGCCAGCCCACTTTTTCCGCAAGGCGACGCTGAAAAACTCGGAACGCTTTGGGACTGAAGAATTGGCCCGTATCGAGGGCGATATGCTGGAGGCGCGTGAGAAGTCAGCCAACCTAGAATACGAAATCTTTATGCGTATTCGTGAAGAGGTCAGCAAGTATATCCAGCGTTTGCAGGCTTTAGCTCAAGGCATAGCGACAGTTGATGTCCTGCAAAGTCTAGCAGTTGTGGCCGAAACCCAGCATTTGATTCGACCTGAATTCGGAGATGATTCGCGAATTGATATCCAGAAAGGGCGCCATGCTGTCGTTGAAAAGGTTATGGGGGCTCAGACCTATATTCCAAATACGATTCAGATGGCAGAAGATACCAGTATTCAACTGATTACAGGGCCCAACATGAGCGGGAAGTCAACCTATATGCGTCAGTTAGCCATGACGGCGGTTATGGCCCAGATGGGTTCCTATGTGCCGGCAGAAAGCGCCTATTTACCGATTTTTGATGCAATCTTTACCCGTATCGGAGCAGCAGATGACTTGGTTTCAGGTCAGTCAACCTTTATGGTGGAGATGATGGAGGCCAACAATGCCATTTCGCATGCGACCAAAAATTCCTTGATTCTTTTTGATGAGTTAGGACGTGGAACTGCAACTTATGATGGTATGGCTCTCGCCCAGTCCATCATCGAATACATCCATGAGCATATCGGAGCCAAGACCCTCTTTGCGACCCACTACCATGAGTTGACTAGTCTGGAGTCTAGTTTACAACACTTGGTTAATGTCCACGTGGCAACTTTGGAGCAGGATGGGCAGGTCACCTTCCTTCACAAGATTGAACCAGGTCCAGCTGATAAATCCTATGGTATTCATGTTGCAAAGATTGCTGGCTTGCCAGCAGACCTTTTAGCAAGGGCGGATAAGATTTTGACTCAGTTAGAGAATCAAGGGACAGAAAGTCCTGCTCCCATGAGACAAACAAGTGCCGTCACTGAACAGATTTCACTCTTTGATACGGCAGAAGAAAACCCTATTCTAGCAGAATTAGCTAAATTGGACATTTACAACATGACACCTATGCAGGCTATGAATGTCTTGGTCGAGTTAAAACAGAAACTATAAAGAGAAAATTACTTGTCATTCTAGCTGTATCAAGGAGACTTCTTTGACAATCCCCCGCTTTTTTGCTAGAATAACATCACACAAACAGAATGAGAAGGAGCTGACACATTGTCGCTCCCTTTTGTCTATTTTTTAAGGAGAAAGTATGCTGATTCAGAAAATAAAAACCTACAAGTGGCAGGCCTTAGCTTCGCTCCTGATGACAGGCTTGATGGTTGCTAGTTCACTTCTGCAACCGCGTTATCTGCAGGAAGTGTTAGACGCCCTCCTTGCTGGGAAATATGAAGCTATTTATAGTATCGGGGCTTGGTTGATTGGTGTGGCCTTGGTCGGTTTGGTTGCTGGTGGGCTTAATGTTATCCTTGCAGCCTATATTGCCCAAGGAGTTTCATCCGATCTTCGAGAGGATGCCTTCCGTAAAATCCAAACCTTTTCTTATGCCAATATTGAACAATTTAATGCGGGAAATCTAGTCGTTCGCATGACAAATGATATCAACCAGATTCAGAACGTGGTCATGATGACCTTCCAAATTCTTTTCAGACTCCCCCTCTTGTTCATCGGTTCCTTTATCCTGGCGGTTCAAACCTTACCTTCTCTGTGGTGGGTGATTGTTCTCATGGTAGTCTTGATTTTTGGCTTGACTGCTGTCATGATGGGAATGATGGGGCCTCGTTTTGCCAAGTTTCAAACCCTTCTTGAACGCATCAATGCCATTGCCAAGGAAAATCTGCGTGGCGTTCGTGTGGTCAAGTCCTTTGTTCAAGAAAAAGAGCAGTTTGCTAAGTTTACGGAGGTTTCAGACGAGCTACTCGGTCAAAATCTTTACATCGGTTATGCCTTTTCAGTAGTGGAACCCTTTATGATGTTGGTCGGCTACGGGGCGGTTTTCCTCTCTATTTGGCTAGTTGCTGGGATGGTTCAGTCGGATCCGTCAGTTGTTGGCTCCATTGCTTCCTTTGTTAATTACCTAAGCCAGATTATCTTTACCATTGTTATGGTTGGATTTTTGGGAAATTCTGTCAGTCGTGCCATGATTTCCATGCGTCGTATTCGAGAAATTCTTGACGCAGAGCCAGCCATGACCTTCAAGGATGTCCCAGATGAAGAGTTGGTCGGAAGTCTTAGCTTTGAAAATGTAACCTTTACCTATCCAATGGACAAGGAACCGATGCTGAAAGATGTGACATTTACTATTGAACCTGGTCAAATGGTTGGTGTCGTTGGAGCGACTGGTGCAGGAAAATCAACCTTGGCTCAATTGATTCCACGTCTCTTTGACCCACAGGAAGGGGCCATCAAAATTGGAGGAAAGGATATTCGAGAAGTGAGCGAAGGGACCCTGCGTAAAACAGTTTCTATCGTTCTTCAACGTGCTATTCTTTTCAGTGGAACGATTGCAGATAACTTGAGACAGGGTAAGGGAGATGCTACTCTATTTGAAATGGAGCGCGCAGCCAATATTGCTCAAGCTAGTGAATTCATTCATCGTATGGAGAAAACCTTTGAAAGTCCAGTTGAGGAACGGGGAACCAATTTTTCTGGTGGGCAAAAACAAAGGATGTCGATTGCGCGTGGGATTGTCAGCAATCCGCGTATTCTGATTTTTGACGATTCGACCTCAGCCTTGGATGCCAAGTCAGAGCGCCTGGTTCAAGAAGCCTTGAATAAGGATCTGAAGGGAACAACAACTATTATCATCGCGCAAAAGATTAGCTCGGTTGTCCATGCAGATAAGATATTGGTGCTGGATCAAGGACGATTGATTGGTCAAGGGACGCATGCGGATTTGGTTGCCAACAATGCCGTTTACCGTGAAATCTATGAAACACAGAAAGGAAAGGAGGAGTAAAATGAAGACAGTTCAATTTTTTTGGAATTATTTTAAAGTCTATAAGCTATCATTTGTAGTTGTTATCCTGATGATTGTTCTGGCGACTCTTGCCCAAGCCCTCTTTCCAGTCTTTTCTGGACAAGCAGTGACGCAGTTAGCTAATTTAGTTCAAGCTTATCAAGATGGTAATCCAGAACTTGTTTGGCAAAGTCTATCAGGAATCATGGTCAATCTTGGTCTGCTGGTTTTGGTTCTATTTATCTCTAGTGTGATATACATGTGTCTTATGACGCGCGTGATTGCAGAGTCGACCAACGAGATGCGCAAAGGCCTCTTCGGTAAGCTTGCTCGCTTGACGGTTTCTTTCTTTGACCGCCGACAAGATGGCGATATCTTATCTCGTTTTACCAGTGATTTGGATAATATCCTCCAAGCCTTTAACGAAAGCTTGATTCAGGTCATGAGCAATATTGTTTTATATATTGGTCTGATTCTTGTCATGTTTTCGAGAAATGTGACGCTGGCCCTCATCACCATTGCCAGCACACCAGTAGCCTTCCTCATGCTGATTTTCATCGTGAAAATGGCACGCAAATACACCAACCTCCAGCAGAAAGAGGTAGGGAAGCTCAACGCCTATATGGATGAGAGTATCTCAGGCCAAAAAGCTGTCATTGTGCAAGGAATTCAAGAGGATATGATGGCAGGATTTCTTGAACAAAATGAGCGCGTGCGCAAGGCAACCTTTAAAGGAAGAATGTTCTCAGGAATTCTTTTCCCTGTCATGAATGGCATGAGTCTGGTCAACACAGCCATCGTTATCTTTGCTGGTTCAGCTGTACTTTTGAATGATAAGACTATTGAAACAAGTACAGCCCTAGGTTTGATTGTTATGTTTGCCCAATTTTCACAGCAGTACTACCAGCCTATTATCCAAGTTGCAGCTAGTTGGGGAAGCCTTCAGTTGGCCTTTACAGGTGCTGAACGAATTCAGGAAATGTTTGATGCAGAGGAAGAAATCCGACCTGAAAATGCTCCGACCTTCACTCAGTTGCAAGAAGGTGTCGAAATCCGTCATATTGATTTCTCATATTTGCCTGACAAGCCGATTTTGAAAGATGTCAGCATTTCTGCCCCTAAAGGCCAGATGACAGCGGTTGTTGGTCCGACAGGTTCAGGAAAAACGACTATTATGAACCTCATCAATCGCTTTTATGATGTTGATGCTGGTGGTATTTATTTTGACGGCAAAGACATCCGTGACTACGACTTGGATAGCCTCAGAAGCAAGGTGGGAATTGTCTTGCAAGATTCGGTCTTATTTAGTGGAACCATTCGAGACAATATCCGTTTTGGTGTGTCAGATGCTAGTCAAGAAATGGTTGAGGCAGCAGCCAAAGCAACCCATATTCACGACTATATCGAAAGCTTACCTGATAAATACGATACTCTTATAGATGATGACCAGAGCATCTTCTCAACAGGACAGAAACAATTGATTTCTATCGCTCGAACCCTGATGACAGATCCAGAAGTTCTCATTCTAGATGAAGCCACTTCAAACGTAGATACGGTGACAGAAAGTAAGATTCAGCATGCCATGGAGGCGGTTGTAGCAGGTAGAACTAGTTTCGTCATTGCCCACCGTTTGAAGACCATCCTCAATGCAGATCAGATTATTGTCCTTAAAGATGGCGAAGTCATTGAACGCGGTAACCACCATGAACTTTTGAAACTAGGTGGCTTCTATTCAGAACTCTATCACAATCAATTTGTTTTTGAATAAGAAAGAAGTTGTCCTATGTGGGCAGCTTTTCTTGTCCATAAAAAATATTTATCACAGCCTTAAAAAAAACATATTAGACGAAAGTCATTTTGAGTGCTATGATAGGACTATCGTTAATATTCGAAAGGAGAGACATCATGGCTAGAACGGTTGTAGGAGTTGCTGCAAATCTATGTCCCGTAGACGCAGAAGGCAA
>CAURES010000072.1:0-6149 GCA_963523725.1 uncultured Streptococcus sp. | reverse complement strand
CCCATATGATGAAGGAAAAACGCAGAGAGCGTGAAGCCTTGGTGGATGAGGTAGTCACAAAATTAGAAAACTATACGACAGATCGTCACTTGAAAGGGAAGATTTATGGTCGTCCCAAGCATATTTACTCGATTTTCCGAAAAATGCAGGATAAGAGAAAACGGTTTGAGGAAATCTATGACCTGATTGCCATTCGTTGTATTTTGGATACCCAAAGTGATGTTTATGCCATGCTTGGTTATGTGCATGAGCTTTGGAAACCAATGCCTGGTCGCTTTAAAGACTATATCGCTAACCGCAAGGCTAATGGTTACCAGTCTATCCATACGACTGTTTATGGTCCAAAAGGGCCGATTGAATTCCAGATTCGAACTAAGGCCATGCATGAGGTAGCTGAGTATGGGGTTGCGGCCCACTGGGCTTATAAGAAAGGTATTAAGGGGCAGGTTAACAGCAAGGAATCAGCTATTGGAATGAACTGGATCAAGGAGATGATGGAACTCCAAGATCAGGCTGATGATGCCAAGGAATTTGTGGACTCTGTTAAGGAAAACTATCTGGCTGAGGAGATTTACGTCTTTACCCCAGATGGTGCTGTCCGTTCCCTTCCAAAAGATTCAGGACCGATTGACTTTGCCTATGAAATCCATACAAAAGTTGGGGAAAAAGCAACTGGTGCCAAGGTCAATGGTCGTATGGTTCCACTGACAACCAAGCTCAAGACAGGGGATCAGGTTGAAATTGTCACCAACCCCAACTCCTTTGGACCGAGTCGTGACTGGCTCAACATGGTCAAGACCAGCAAGGCTCGTAACAAGATTCGTCAGTTCTTTAAAAACCAAGACAAGGAATTGTCTGTTAACAAGGGTCGTGAGATGTTGATGGCCCAGTTCCAAGAAAATGGCTATGTAGCCAATAAATTTATGGACAAGCGCCACATGGACCAAGTTCTTCAAAAGACCAGCTACAAGACAGAAGAATCCCTCTTTGCTGCCATTGGTTTTGGAGAAATCGGTGCTATTACTGTCTTTAACCGTCTGACTGAAAAGGAACGTCGTGAAGAAGAACGTGCCAAGGCCAAGGCTGAAGCAGAAGAACTTGTCAAAGGTGGAGAGGTCAAGGTTGAAAACAAAGAAACCCTCAAGGTTAAGCATGAGGGTGGTGTGGTCATTGAAGGAGCCTCAGGTCTCCTAGTGAGGATTGCCAAGTGTTGTAATCCTGTTCCTGGTGACGATATTGTTGGCTACATTACCAAGGGGCGTGGTGTGGCTATTCACCGTGTGGACTGTATGAACCTGCGTGCCCAAGAAAACTACGAGCAACGACTTCTTGATGTGGAGTGGGAAGATCAGTACTCTAGCTCAAATAAGGAGTATATGGCCCATATCGATATTTACGGCTTCAACCGTACAGGACTGTTGAATGATGTACTGCAAGTTCTTTCAAACACAACCAAGAATATCTCAACAGTCAACGCCCAACCAACCAAGGATATGAAATTTGCTAATATCCATGTGTCCTTTGGCATTGCCAACCTCTCGACGCTGACCACGGTTGTGGACAAGATCAAGAGCGTGCCAGAGGTTTACTCTGTCAAACGGACCAACGGCTAATTGTCCTAGCTCTTACTAGAAAGGCTATTATGAAAATCATTATCCAACGGGTTACAAAAGCCCAAGTCAGTATCGAAGGTCAGGTTCAGGGAAAAATCAATCAGGGGCTCTTATTGCTGGTTGGTGTTGGACCAGAGGACCAAGAGGAAGATTTGGACTATGCTGTGAGAAAGCTTGTCAACATGCGGATTTTTTCAGACGCAGAAGGCAAGATGAACCTGTCTGTCAAAGATATTGAAGGAGAAATCCTCTCTATTTCTCAGTTTACCCTCTTTGCGGATACTAAGAAAGGCAATCGTCCAGCCTTTACAGGGGCAGCCAAGCCTGATATGGCATCAGACTTCTATGATGATTTCAATCAAAAATTAGCGCAAGAAGTGCCCGTTCAGACAGGCATCTTTGGAGCTGATATGCAGGTTGAGCTGGTCAATGACGGACCAGTTACCATTATCCTTGATACTAAAAATAGATAAGAAAGACCAAGCCCGACCGGCTTGGTTTTTCTCATCTATCATAAAATAGTCCAAAATGAAATCGTTTCTTGATAGGCCTTTGGGAAGTCTCTTTTCAGGTTTTGGCTTATGCGATAGGAAGGGATGAGGTGCCCTAGAATTAGGAGAGTTCCCTGAAGAAAAAGTGGCATACCACTTAAACATATCAAGGAGAGAATGATCAGGCTATCCCATAGGAGGATTTGCAAGGAAAAACGCCAGAATCTCGGTCTAATCTGGGAATAGAGTTGACTAAAGTAGTCACAAAGCTGGTTGGACAGATAGGTCAATAGCACAGGATGAAAGAAAATGAGCCAACCACTATAAATCAAAATCCAGTCCCAAGTAAGCCCCTCTTTAAATGTCAAAAATGCCAGCATGATTCCATCAATGACAAGGAGTTGAATGGTTTTGATGAAGATGATTTTTTTCATGCTAAAACCTCCTTTTCCTTAGAGACACTCCCATAAAGTGATGTGTTTATCGTAAAAGTCTGGATAGTTTTCTCTTAGATAGTCAGTCGTCAGATAATATAAAGTATAATGACAAGCAGTGACGATTGGCATAAGAGTGGAAAATCGCTGAGAACTAGTGAAGGCTAAGAGAACAAATAATAGAAAGTCGCTGATGAGCACCCCTAAATAGTAGAAGCGAATCTTTTTATTGATTTGAGGATCAATCTCAGATGAATGTTTTTTGAGTCGATTGACCAAGCGAAATAGCAGGAGTCCCTGAGCAAGGAGGAAAATAAAACCAGTGAGCAAGAGCCAGTCGAAAGCTGTCTCGGATCTAGTGCTAAAAAATACAAGTAGTAGCAAATCGATGACTGCAATTGCTATAAAATGGATTCTATAGAGTTTTTTCATGACAAGACCTCCCTCTTTTATCTAGCTTCATTCTACTCCAAAAGAATGGGAGTTACAAGTAAAATGATAAAAAATTTTAGTAAGGAGATTCTGTTAGATTTCTTTATTTGATTTTCCTCTTATTGTTTTACTTCTTCATCATTCCAGACAAATAAAGCTCCGATTGCATTGAGGATATAAAAGATGTATTTTCCGATATTGGCAAAGTTTCCTTGAATGCCAGCCTTTGTCAGCTGAACGAAATTGTAAATCAACCAAAAGCCCCACTGAGTTGTTAGTTTCAATGCGTTCAAAGCATTGGCAATGAGGGACAGTGCAAAGGCAATAGTTGTTACGTAGGCAAGGAGATTCATCTTGCCCCCATAGCCGATATAGTTGGTCACAAAGGCAAAGAGGAAGGCGATGATGGAAATGATGATGGCCGCCAATTTTAGCTGTTTTTGGCTCATTTGGTTGGGTCTGCCTTCTTGCGAAGCTTCCCATTTCTTAATAGCAAAGGTATAAATGAGGAAGGTGACGGGATAGGTAATGATGGCCGCCTTATTTCCAAGGATATAATCAATGGTACCAGATAAAATCGTATTGACAATACCAAAGTAATTTCCCCATTTGCTTAATTTTCCCGTGAAACGAGTGGACAACATGGAAATCCCAACGTTGGTTACGGAAATCAATCCAAAGGGAACAAGAGCTGTCCATGGGCCCCAGTCTACGAATTTGTCGAGACGGGAGTTGAGGTAACCAGATGCAATCGCAATCCCAACGACCAAAGCAACTCCAAAGAGGTCAAACCATTTAGATGTCGCAAAAATTTTTAGTGATTTTTTCATAGGTTAAACTATCTTTCTTTTTTTTTTAACAAATATTCTACAACTAAATGAAAGCAAAATCAAATGATAAAAATAAAACCCTGAAAATCAAATTTTCAGGGTTGGTAGGGGACTTGAGAAATTAGTTGATTTTCTCGACATAGAGTTGTTTGGCAATGTCCATATTTACTTGTAAATCCTCGTCTTTACTAAGGATAGTGAAGGTGTTGCTGAAGCCATCAAACTGCTTGACTTGGAGCGAATCACCGATGTGAAGTGAGTGCTTGTCCAGATAACTGAGAATGTCAAAACTATCGTGCACCCGAGTCAGGCGATAGGAGCCAGCTTCCTTGATGTCAGCTAGTGGCAGGTTATTGATTTCAACTAGGAGTTCTCCCTTGGCAGGAATGGTTCCTCCGTGGGGGCAGGTTTTAGGGAAACCTAGCAATTTATCCAATCTTTCCACGAACAGGTCAGAGACAGTATGTTCCAAGACCTCAGCTTCCTCGTGAATCTGGTCACTTGTATAGTCTAAATGATGGACTAGAAAAACTTCAATCAAGCGATGCTTACGATAGAGCTCAGAGACCAATTTGAGGCCGAGGTCAGTCAGTAGATAGCCACATTCCTTGTCCTTGAGGATGAGATTTTCGCTTTTCATCCGTTTAATCATTTCAGTTACGGCAGGGGGAGAGACTTGCATGCGGGCAGCAATTTCCTTGTTGGTAATTTTATGCAGGTCTATGCCAATTTCATAAATACATTTTAGATAATCTTCTTTATTCGGGGTCATTCGCTTCCTCTTGTCTAATATCTATATCTAGTATATCAAAAAAAGCTAGATTTCTCTAGCTGTGACTTTTTATGTTATACTTATTGCAAGAGAAAAAACGAGGAGATGGATATGACGAAAATAGCTCTTCTTTCAGATATTCATGGAAATACCACCGCCTTGGAGGCTGTTTTGGCAGATGCTCGGCAGCTAGGAGTGGATGAATACTGGCTTTTGGGAGACATTCTTATGCCAGGGACAGGACGTAGAAGGATTTTGGACTTGTTGGATCAACTACCGATTACGGCTAGAGTTTTGGGAAACTGGGAAGACAGTCTTTGGCATGGTGCCCGCAAGGAACTGGATAGTACTCGTCCCAGCCAACGTTATCTCTTGCGCCAGTGTCAGTATGTTTTAGAGGAAATTTCCCTAGAAGAAATTGAACTTCTCCACAATCAACCTCTCCAGCTCCATCGTCAGTTTGGGGATTTGACGGTGGGAATTAGTCATCATCTGCCTGATAAGAACTGGGGGAGAGAGTTGATTCATACTGGAGCGCAAGAGGATTTTGACCGCTTGGTGACCAACCCGCCTTGTGATATTGCTGTTTATGGTCATATTCACCAGCAGTTGCTTCGTTACGGGACTGGTGGGCAATTGATTGTCAATCCAGGTTCAATTGGCCAGCCTTTCTTTCTAGATGCCCAGTTGCGGAAGGACTTGCGGGCCCAGTATATGATTTTAGAGTTTGATGGCAAGGGCTTGGTAGATATGGACTTCCGACGGGTGGACTACAATGTGGCAGCTGAATTGCAGCTGGCTAAAGACCTCAAACTTCCCTATTTTGAGGTTTACTATGAAAGTCTGGTCAATGGTATCCACCATACTCATCATCAGGAATTTCTGAGAGAATTGGCCCAGAAAGAGGGCTATGATAGGGAGTTAGATGCCTGGTTGAAAAGTGGTAACGATTGACATTACAACTAAAAAGGGTATAATAATAGAAAAAGAAGAGTAGAGGCAGGCTAGCCTCGTAAAAAGGAGAAGAGGATGCAAATTCCAAGTAGATTTACCATTGCGACTCATATGCTGATAATCATTGCCCTCGAGGGGAAGGAAAGCAAGGTGACCAGTGATTTTCTGGCTGCTAGTGTCGGGGTCAATCCTGTCATTATCAGAAAAACCTTGTCCCAGTTGAAGAAGGCAGAGCTGATTTCAGTAGCGCGTGGAACAGGCGGAACAGAGATTGTTAAGGATCTCAAAGACATCAGTCTTTTAGATGTTTATCAGGCGGTTGAGTGTCTTGGTAAGACAGGTCAACTCTTCAGTTTCCATGACAATCCGAATCCAAATTGTCCAGTTGGAGCTCATATTCATGAGGTTTTGGATCAAAAATTGGAGAGAATCCAGTTGGCTATGGAGACTGAACTTGGTCAGACCAGTTTAGAACAGGTTGTGGCTGATGCAGAGAGTCAAATGAAGCAGTAAGAGGGATAGATGCCCTCTTTTTCTCTATGTAAAATTGTGATAAAATAGAATCATTAAAGGAGGAAGAAATGTATCTCGTTATAGGAATTGTATTAGCATTTATAGTGTCA
>CAURES010000071.1:0-6150 GCA_963523725.1 uncultured Streptococcus sp. | reverse complement strand
TCCATGCAAAATCAATTAAATGAATTAAAACGAAAAATGCTGGAATTTTTCCAGCAAAAACAAAAAAATAAAAAATTAGCTAAACCTGGCAAGAAAGGCTCAAGTGTCCAAAAATCTAAATCCTTAGAGAAACCAGCCATTTTTCCAGCTATTTTACTGAGTATAAAGGCTTTATTTAACTTACTATTTGTGCTCGGTTTTCTAGGAGGAATGTTGGGAGCTGGGATTGCTTTGGGGTACGGGGTGGCCTTGTTTGACAAGGTACGGGTGCCTCAGACGGAAGAATTGGTACATCAGGTCAAGGACATCTCTTCTATTTCAGAGATTACCTATGCGGATGGGACGGTGATTGCCTCCATAGAGAGTGATTTGTTGCGCACTTCTATCTCATCTGAGCAAATTTCGGAAAATCTGAAGAAGGCTATCATTGCGACGGAAGATGAACATTTTAAAGAACATAGGGGTGTAGTGCCCAAGGCGGTGATTCGTGCGACCTTGGGGAAATTTGTAGGTTTGGGTTCCTCAAGTGGGGGGTCAACCTTGACCCAGCAACTGATTAAACAGCAGGTGGTTGGGGATGCACCGACTTTGGCTCGTAAGGCGACAGAGATTGTGGATGCTCTTGCCTTGGAACGTGCTATGAATAAGGATGAGATTTTAACGACCTATCTCAATGTGGCTCCGTTTGGCCGAAATAATAAGGGGCAGAATATTGCAGGAGCTCAGCAGGCAGCTGAGGGGATTTTCGGTGTAGATGCAAGTCAGTTGACGGTTCCTCAAGCAGCATTTTTAGCAGGGCTTCCACAGAGTCCCATTACCTATTCTCCTTATGAAAATACTGGGGAGTTGAAGAGTGATGAAGACTTAGAAATGGGCTTGAGACGGGCTAAGGCAGTTCTTTACAGTATGTATCGTACAGGTGCCTTAAGCAAAGACGAGTATTCTCAATATAAGGATTACAATCTTAAACAGGACTTTCTCCCTTCAGCTACAGTCACAGGTGTGTCACGAGGCTATTTATACTTTACAGCCTTGGCAGAAGCTCAGGAACGTATGTATGATTATCTAGCTCAGAGAGACAATGTCTCCGCTAAGGAGTTGAAAAATGAGGCAACTCAGAAGTTTTATCGCGATTTGGCATCCAAGGAAATTGAAAATGGTGGTTATAAAATTACTACTACCATAGACCAGAAAATTCATTCTGCCATGCAAAATGCGGTTGCTGACTATGGCTATCTTTTAGACGATGGAACAGGTCGTGTAGAAGTAGGGAATGTCTTGATGGATAACCAAACAGGTGCTATTCTAGGCTTTGTAGGTGGTCGTAATTATCAAGAAAATCAAAACAATCATGCCTTTGATACCAAACGTTCGCCAGCTTCTACTACCAAGCCTTTGCTTGCCTACGGTATTGCTATTGACCAGGGCTTGATGGGAAGCGAAACGATCCTATCTAACTATCCAACAAACTTTGCTAATGGCAATCCGATTATGTATGCTAATAGTAAGGGAACAGGAATGATGACCTTGGGAGAAGCTCTGAACTATTCATGGAATATCCCGGCTTACTGGACCTATCGTATGCTTCGTGAAAAGGGTGTTGATGTCAAGGGTTATATGGAAAAGATGGGTTACGAGATTCCTGAGTACGGTATTGAGAGCTTGCCAATGGGTGGTGGTATTGAAGTCACAGTTGCCCAGCATACCAATGGCTATCAGACCCTAGCAAATAATGGTCTATATCATAAAAAACATGTAATTTCTAAAATTGAAGCAGCAGATGGTAGAGTGGTGTATGAATATCAGGATAAACCAGTTCAAGTCTATTCAAAAGCTACTGCGACGATTATGCAGGGCTTGTTGCGAGAAGTTCTATCCTCTCGTGTGACAACAACCTTCAAGACGAATCTGACTTCTTTAAATCCTAATCTGGCTAATGCAGATTGGATTGGGAAGACTGGTACAACCAACCAAGACGAAAATATGTGGCTCATGCTTTCGACACCTAGATTAACCCTAGGTGGCTGGATTGGGCATGATGATAATCATTCACTGTCACGTAGAGCAGGTTATTCTAATAATTCTAATTACATGGCTCATCTGGTAAATGCGATTCAGCAAGCCTCCCCAAACATTTGGGGGAACGAGCGCTTCACTTTAGATCCTAGTGTCGTAAAATCCGAAGTCTTGAAATCAACAGGTCAAAAACCAGGGAAGGTTTCTGTTGAAGGAAAAGAGGTAGAGGTCACAGGTTCGACTGTTACCAGCTATTGGGCTAATAAGGTAGGAGCGCCAACGACCAGTTATCGCTTTGCTATTGGTGGAAGTGATGCGGATTATCAGAATGCTTGGTCTAGCATTGTGGGGAGTCTACCAACTCCATCAAGCTCCAGCAGTTCAAGTGGTAGTTCTAGCGATAGCAGTAATTCAAGTACTACACGACCTTCTTCTTCAAGTGCGAGACGATAATTTTCTAAATGAAGTGGCGAATCACTGGATTGCCACTTTTTTCTTTTTTCCTTTCGTGTTACAATAAAGATATGAATCAGTATCAGAAAAAGATTGTTAAAGGAACCATTTATTCGCTCCTATCCGGCTTAATCTGGGGAATCTGTGGAATTCTAGGAGAGTATTTCTTTACTCATTATCAGGTGTCTTCGGGCTGGATTACCTCTATGCGTTTGACACTGGCAGGGAGTCTTGTGCTCATTTGGTCAGCAATGCAATTAAAATCGCAAGTGTTAGATATTTGGCGAGATAAGAAAAATTACCTTCCCTTTTTGGCCTATGCTATTTTGGGAATTTTCTCAGTCCAGTATTTTTTCTATCTCTGTGTAGAATTTTCTAATGCTGCTACAGCGACTATTTTACAGTTTATCAGTCCTGTCTTTATCCTCTTTTACAATCGCTTGGTTTATCAAAAACGAGCGTCAAAAAGCGCTATTTTCTATGTTTTGGTTGCCATGTTGGGTGTTTGCCTGATGGCGACAAAGGGAGATCTCTCTCAGTTATCCATGACACCGCTAGCACTTGTGACGGGTTTGCTGAGTGCCATGGGGGTCATGTTTAATGTTATCTTGCCTCAGCCTTTTGCGAAGCGCTATGGTTTTGTACCCACGGTTGGGTGGGGGATGATTTTGGCCGGTTTATTTAGCAATGTCCTTTCGCCGGTTTATCAACTTTCCTTTACTCCTGATATTTGGAGTATCTTGATTTGTCTCATTATCGCTTTCTTTGGAACGGCTTTTGCCTTTTTCATTTCCATGAAGGCAGTGTCCTTGGTTTCTCCTTTGGTTGTTTCCGTTATCAGTGCTAGTGAACCTCTCTCTTCTGCTCTCTTGAGTGTTTTGTTCTTAGGATTGGTAGTGGATTGGTCCCTTCTTCTAGCTATGGCCTTGATTATTTTGCCCATGATTTTCCTATCGGTAGAAGAAGCGAAAGAAAGTAAATAAAAAGTCTTTTCTTAATTCTAAAAGTGTGCTATACTAGAATAGTCAATAAAACACGGGGAGATAGTTGTGAAGAGTGTTTTTAGGTTGTATCGGTAGGGGCTTGCTTTTACCGACAGCACGTTTTATCTCACATCCCTAAAAATCATACCTAAAAACAAACAAAAAGGCTTCAAATTTGAGGCCTTTTTTGGTAGAATAGGTATCATTAAAATGAACTAGGAGGCGCCTATGACTGCTACAAAAATGAACGCTCAAGAAATTATCCAATTTATCGCCAATGCTGAAAAGAAAACCAGTGTCAAAGTAACCTTTGAGGGACAACTCGCAACTGCTGTACCAAGCTCTGTTGTTAAACTAGGGAATGTCCTATTTGGAGACTGGAAAGATGTTGCTCCGCTTCTTGATGGCTTGGCAGAAAATCAAGACTATGTTGTTGAGCAAGATGCTCGTAATTCTGCCGTTCCTTTGCTAGATAAACGTGCTATCAATGCTCGTATCGAGCCAGGAGCTATTATCCGTGATCAAGTTGAAATTGGTGACAATGCTGTTATCATGATGGGAGCTGTTATCAATATAGGTGCTGAAATTGGTGCAGGAACCATGATTGATATGGGTGCTATCCTTGGTGGCCGTGCCATCGTTGGGAAAAACAGTCACGTTGGTGCAGGTGCGGTTTTGGCAGGTGTGATTGAGCCAGCTAGCGCAGAACCAGTTCGTGTTGGAGATAATGTTCTCATCGGGGCCAATGCAGTGGTCATCGAAGGAGTCCAAATCGGTAGTGGTTCAGTTGTCGCAGCAGGAGCTATCGTTACCCAAGATGTCCCAGAAAACGTGGTGGTAGCAGGTGTTCCAGCTCGTATTATCAAAGAAATTGATGCCCAAACCCAACAAAAAACAGCGCTAGAAGATGCGCTTCGTACCTTGTAATTGTAAAAGAAAAATAGAGGCGGAACCCTTTTCCAGCCTCTTTCTGCTATATAGGAGGAAAGATAGATGTTAGATTTAATTCAAACAAGACGAGATTTACACCAGATTCCTGAAATTGGCTTGGAGGAGTTTAAGACTCAGGCTTATTTGCTGGATGTGATTGAGAAATTGACTGCGGGCAAGGCTTTTGTCCAAATTCGAACTTGGCGGACAGGTATTTTGGTTTATTTGCAGGGAAGTCAGCCAGAGCGTACTATTGGTTGGCGGACAGATATTGATGGTCTGCCTATCGTCGAACAAACAGGCCTACCTTTCGCTTCTCAGCACCAAGGTCGCATGCATGCTTGTGGCCATGATTTCCACATGACCATTGCCTTGGGCTGTCTTGAGCGAGCCCTTGAGGAGCAACCAAAGAACAATCTGCTCTTTCTGTTTCAGCCTGCTGAGGAGAATGAAGCTGGTGGGATGCTCATGTATGAAGATGGTGCTTTTGGAGACTGGTTGCCAGATCAATTTTATGGCCTCCATGTCCGTCCGGATTTAAAAGTTGGTCAGATTGCGACCAATACCCACACTCTCTTTGCAGGAACTTGCGAGGTGAAGATCCGTTTCAAAGGAAAAGGGGGACACGCAGCCTTTCCGCATGAAGCTAATGATGCCTTGGTGGCTGCTAGTTACTTTGTGACTCAAGTGCAGTCAGTTGTCAGCCGCAATGTTAACCCAATCGAGGGGGCAGTGGTGACCTTTGGCCTGTTCCAAGCTGGGACAACCAACAATGTTATCACAGACACAGCCTTTTTGCATGGAACTATTCGGGCCTTGACACAGGACATGAGTCTCTTGGTGCAAAAGCGGGTCAAAGCAGTTGCAGAAGGGGTTGCAGCATCCTTTGGTATGGAAGTTGAAGTGGAACTCAAACAAGGTGGATACCTGCCTGTTGAGAACAATCCAGCCTTGGCGCGTGAATTGATGGACTTCTTTGAAGAAAAAGAGGGAATCGAGTTGATTGATATCGAGCCTGCTATGACAGGTGAGGACTTTGGTTATCTTCTTTCAAAGGTTGATGGCGTTATGTTTTGGCTGGGTATTGATAGTCCCTACGCCCTTCATCACCCTCAGATGAGTCCTAAGGAAGAAGCATTAGCTATTGGGGTGGATGCGGTCTCTAGTTTCCTGAAAAAGAAGGTAGCAGAGTAAAGGAATTGTCTATGAAAGCAGAATTACGCAAGCAAGTCTTACAAGAAATGAAGGCTTTACCTCAAGAGCAAAAAGAGTTTATAGACCAAGCTTTAACAGAACGACTTTTACATCATCCCTTTTACCAAGAAGCTAAGGTCATCGCAAGCTACCTCTCTTTTTCTCATGAGTTTCAAACTCAGGGATTGATTGAGCAGGCGCTGAAGGATGACAAGAAGGTTCTGATACCTAAAACCTATCCCAAGGGGCGCATGGACTTTGTAGTTTATTATCCGCAACAACTGGTCAAAACTTCCTTTGGCTTACTGGAACCACAGGGAGATTTGGAAGTTGTGGCTGCATCTCAGATTGATTTGGTTCATGTTCCAGGGTTAGCTTTTACGACGGAAGGATATCGGATTGGATACGGCGGAGGTTATTATGATCGCTATCTGAAACATTTTACTGGTCATACTTTGAGTACGGTTTATCCTTGTCAAATTCGGGACTTTAGCCCTGAAAATCATGATATTCCTGTTGAGGAGGTTCTGATTGATGAAGGAAATCTTTGATAGGCGTTACCCTGTGACGAGTT